>NZ_JAUMZR010000015.1:0-38577 GCF_030528045.1 Streptococcus sp. | reverse complement strand
AAAAACACCCCAAAAGTTAGATTTTTTCTGTCTAACTTTTGGGGTGCAGTTCAAAGACGGGGCTGTTTTGTTGACTTGTACTCAATGAAAATCAAAGAGCAAACTAGGAAGTTAGCCGAAGGCTGTACTTGAGTACGACAAGGCGAAACTGACGTGGTTTGAAGAGATTTTCGAAGAGTATTATTCTTCATCTGGTGTGAGGATCATAGGGATGATAATCGGTTCACGTTCGGTATTTTCATAGAGGAATGGTCGGATGGCGTTGACAATGGCGCCATTGACAGATTGCACGCTAGCATCTTTGTTCTTCAGTGCGATACGAATAGCATTGAAGAGGATGCGCTGGCTTTGGCGAATCAAGTCACCAGATTCTCTCATGTAGACAAAGCCTCGGCTGAGGATATCAGGCCCAGACAAGATCATTTTAGACTTGAAGTCAACAGTTGCGACTGCTAGAACGACACCATCTTCAGATAGATCTCTACGGTCTTTGAGGACGGCCGCACCGATTTCACCGATACGATTTCCATCAACATAGATGTCTTGGGCGTTGAAATGCCCAGCGATACGAGCAGAATCTGCAGTAAGGGCAAGGACATCACCATTGCTCATGATAAAGATATTGTCCTTCTCGACACCCGTATCCACCGCTAGTCCAGCGTGGACTTTCTGCATACGATATTCACCGTGAACAGGCATGAAGTATTTGGGCTTGATCAAACGAAGCATGAGTTTTTGTTCTTGCTGACCGCCGTGCCCAGAGGTGTGGATATTGTTAATCTTTCCGTGGATGACTTCGACACCAGCTTCTGAGATAATGTTAATCAGCTTGTTGACGCTAGTCGTGTTTCCAGGGATTGGGCTAGAAGAGAAGATGACGGTATCGCCGGGTTGGAGTTGCACCTGACGGTGGGTTCCGTTAGCGATACGAGAGAGGGCTGCCATAGGCTCACCTTGACTACCTGTACAGAGGATAAGAACCTCGCCTGCAGGGTAGTCTTTGATTTCATTTGGCTCGATAAAGGTTCCCTTAGGAGCTTTGATGTAGCCAAGCTCGATCCCGTTGACAATGGCCTTTTCCATCGAACGTCCAAAGACAGCAATCTTGCGTCCAGTTTTAACAGCAGCATCCGTTGCTTGCTGGAGACGGAAGATATTTGAGGCAAAGGATGCGAAGATGATGCGTCCTTCAATGCCTTGGATAATCTTCATGATGGACTGACCAACGACCTTTTCAGAGTTGGTAAAGGTTGGCACTTCTGCATTTGTCGAGTCAGAGAGGAGACAGAGAACACCCTCTTCACCAAGAGCTGCCATACGGTGCAAGTCTGCAGGTTCACCAACTGGAGTAAAGTCGAACTTGAAGTCACCCGTACAGACGATTTTTCCTTGTGGAGTATGAATGACAATTCCCAAAGGCTCTGGAATAGAGTGGGTTGTTCTAAAGAAAGTTGCCTTGAGATTTTTAAAGGTCAACTCAGTGTTGTGGTTGATTTCGTAAAGTTTGGCGTTGCGCAAGAGGCCGTGTTCTTCGAGTTTTCCACGGATCAAAGCTAAGGCAAGTGGTCCAGCGTAGATAGGGACATTTGCTTGCTTGAGCAGGAAAGGGATCCCACCAATGTGGTCCTCGTGTCCGTGTGTGATCAAGACAGCCTTGACGCGGTCAATATTGTCTACGATGTAAGAGTAGTCGGGGATAACATAGTCGATACCCAGCAAGTCATCTTCTGGGAATTTAATCCCAGCATCGACGATGATAATCTCGTCTTGGTATTCAATTCCGTACGTGTTTTTCCCGATTTCTCCTAGACCACCGATGGCAAAAACGCCGACTTCTTCAGGTTTAAGAGTGTAGGCCATATTAGAACTCCGTAATCTCGAAAGCGCCAGTTTCTTTTTCGTAATCTAGCAATTTGTCAGACAAGAGTTCGATGAATTCGATGTTGTACTCTGGGCGGTTTTCTTCGACAAGTTGGCGAGCAGCGATACGGCCCTCAAGTTCTGAGTTGGCATCGATGTCTAGGTAAAGTGAGCGTGTTGTTTCACGACGTGGGCTACGTTCTTTTGTTTCTTGATAAAAAACTTTGTAAATCATATAGTTCCTTTCTATTTACAGGTCAGCTTATTCCAAACTTTTAGTAGAGATTTGCTTGATTTCATTCCATTTTGTGTCTAGATTGACCTTGATTCGTTACAATTATTTCAATTATACCACAAAATGAAAAATTAGTAAAAGACGGAAATGGAGAAAGTCGGGAGGGGAAGAAGGAGCAAAAAGACAGGTAGGATTTGGTCGGAGAGCGCTTAGGTGTTATAATTAAAGGGGGAATCTATGGAGATAGTAGGTTTGAGGAAGAATACAGTTCTAGTTTCATTAATCGTTGGTGTAGATGGTTGGGGCAGAATGATATCTTTGAAAAAAGAAAAAGCTCTTGAGAAATCTCGAGAGCAACCAAAAAGGCTGAGACAAAACTCGGGGATTTTCCTGGCGCAGTCCAGATGGCAGCACCTCTACCTGAAGCGAATGCATCGCAACCTTTGAATGACTTGTCACCAAATCAAACTCGATCTCAGCTTTTACTTAATTCTATCATCTATGAGGCTAAGAAGTCAATCTATAAGTATAACGATGTAGAAATAGCAAGATGGAGTGGAGTGCTTACTAAAGAGGCAAAGAAAAAGCCCTTGACCAAAGTCAAGAGCCGTCTAACACTGGGGGCGAACTAATCAATCACAATTCCGGTTATTTAGAAGGCGAACCCTCAAGGACAGCACCACAGCCTGGAGAGCCAAAGGCTCAACCTGATTTTCCTACCAATGTTCAATTATATTTTAACATTGACAAGTCAGTAAAGTCAAGTTATCGGTTGCGTGGTGGCTACAAATACCCTGAAGATGCGTACATAAGGACTTTAAATAAGTATGCGGATGCTTTGCAACGGTCAGCACAACAATATTTAGATAGATTTGCCAATCAAAAAATCATCTACGCTTTTAACGAAGATAACCAACTGAACGCTCTGTCACCAGTCGCCCTATGTTATCCTCTCGATATTTATACTTTACTATAACTTACTGAGGGAATCAACTTTAAAAGCATCAAAAAGCTCCTGACCGAAGTCAAGAGCCGTCAAACACTGGGGCGAATTGTTCAATCGCAATTTCAGTTCTTTAGAAACCGAAGTTTCAGGGATAGCACTGCAACCCGAAGAGTCAACGACTCAACCTGAATTTCCTACCAGTGTTGAATTACATTTTAGCATTGATAGAACAACATTGTCAACAGTTTATATAAAAATAGGAATACCAAAAGGAGGATTAAGAATGTTTAGTTTGTTTGAATTTGCAGTAGGGGTTCGCCTCTTGATGTTTGTAGTCTTTGTAGCTTGTGTCTATGGGGGGAATGCCCTGTTTGTGCATATGGAACACCGCAAAACAAAGTTCCTTTGGAAGCTTGCTTTTGTGACGCTCTATTCAATTTTTCTCCTCCTGGTCACCTATGTTGTCTGGCTCGTTTTCTACTTTGGTTTAAATGCCTAAAGTCAATTATTCCTCTAGATATACAGAAAATCCACCTCGTCTTGATAGATGGGATGGACTTTTTCTATTTTTAGGTGATATCCTTATGTTTACGATGATCTCTAACGTCGAAAATCGAGTTAAGGCATATATGACTTATTTACACTTCTTTTTGTCTAAGTGGCAGGCCTCTTTTGTTTCAAAACAAAGAAAATTCCCATACGCTGGCTTTTGTAGTATAATAGTAAACAGACAAAAAGATAGGAATGTGTTATGAAAGTATTAGCTTTTGATACGTCCAGCAAGGCTCTTTCTCTAGCCATTTTAGAGGACAAGCAGGTTCTTGCCGAGACGACGATTAATATCAAGAAGAATCACAGTATTACCCTCATGCCTGCCATCGATTTTTTGATGGCAAGTTTGGATTGGACACCCAAGGATTTGGACCGAATCGTGGTAGCTGAAGGACCAGGTAGTTATACTGGCTTACGAATCGCAGTAGCTACTGCCAAGACCTTGGCTCATACCCTGAATATCGAGTTAGTTGGCATGTCTAGCCTCTTGGCTCTGGTGCCACGCCAACAAGAAGGCTTACTTGTTCCCCTGATGGATGCTCGTCGCAACAATGTTTACGCAGGATTTTATGAAAATGCCAAGCCTGTCATGCCAGAAGCACACTTGTCCTTTGCGGAAGTGCTAGAAAAAGTCACGGATGCTGAACAGGTGACCTTTGTTGGAGAAGTTGGAGCCTTTGTGGAGCAGATCCAAGAGCGTTTACCACAGGCTAACTATCAGGAAACCTTGCCAAATGCAGCTAATCTTGTTCTTTGGGCATGGGACAAGGAAGCAGACTCCTTGCACGACTTTGTACCAAACTACCTCAAACGTGTTGAAGCCGAGGAAAATTGGCTCAAGAACCACACCGAGTCTGGTGAGTCCTACATTAAACGTCTATGATAGAAATCAAAAGAATCCAAAGACAGCCTGACCTGGCTCAATCTATCTATGCTGTCATGGCAGCTGTTTACCCAGTCAGTCCTTGGACGCTGGAACAAATCCAAGCAGACCTGTCTCAAGACCAGACATGGTATGCTGTGGCTTATGATGGGGCAGAAGTGATTGGTTTTCTAGCTGTTCAGGAGAATCTCTTTGAGGCAGAAGTCCTGCAAATTGCTGTCAAAGGAGCCTATCAGGGTCAGGGAACTGCGTCAGCCTTGTTTGCTCAATTGCCAGCAGACAAGGAGATTTTCCTAGAAGTCAGAAAGTCAAACCAACGAGCGCAAGCATTTTACAAGAAAGAAAAGATGGCGGTCATCGCTGAGAGAAAGGCTTACTACCATGACCCAGTCGAGGACGCCATCATCATGAAGAGAGAAATAGATGAAGGATAGATATATTTTAGCATTTGAGACATCCTGTGATGAGACCAGTGTCGCCGTACTGAAAAACGATGATGAGCTCTTGTCCAATGTCATTGCGAGTCAAATTGAGAGCCACAAACGTTTTGGGGGCGTAGTGCCAGAAGTAGCTAGTCGTCACCATGTCGAGGTCATTACAGCCTGTATCGAGGAGGCGCTAGCAGAAGCAGGGATTACCGAAGAGGACTTAACAGCCGTTGCCGTTACTTATGGACCAGGCTTGGTCGGAGCACTGCTAGTTGGTTTGTCAGCTGCCAAGGCCTTTGCTTGGGCACATGGACTTCCGCTGATTCCCGTTAACCACATGGCGGGCCACCTCATGGCAGCTCAGAGCGTCGAGCCTTTGGAGTTTCCCTTGCTAGCCCTCTTGGTCAGTGGTGGGCACACAGAGTTGGTCTATGTTTCCGAAGCTGGTGATTATAAGATTGTTGGGGAGACACGAGACGATGCGGTTGGTGAGGCCTATGATAAGGTTGGCCGTGTCATGGGATTGACCTATCCAGCAGGTCGCGAGATTGATGAGCTAGCTCATCAGGGGCAGGATATTTATGATTTCCCTCGTGCCATGATTAAGGAGGACAATCTAGAGTTTTCATTCTCAGGTTTGAAGTCTGCCTTTATCAATCTTCACCACAATGCCGAGCAAAAGGGAGAAAGCTTGTCTACAGAGGATTTGTGTGCTTCCTTCCAAGCAGCTGTCATGGATATTCTCATGGCCAAAACCAAGAAAGCCTTAGAAAAATATCCTGTTAAAACCCTAGTCGTAGCCGGTGGCGTGGCAGCTAATAAAGGTCTCAGAGAACGCCTAGCAGCTGAAATCACAGATGCCAAGGTCATCATCCCACCCCTGCGCCTTTGTGGAGACAATGCAGGTATGATTGCCTATGCTAGCGTCAGTGAGTGGAATAAAGAAAACTTTGCAGGCTTGGACCTCAACGCCAAACCAAGCCTCGCCTTTGATACTATGGAATAAAGAGTCAGCTTGAGGCTGGCTTTTTTGATAAAATATTTTATAATATGTTAAAAAAGTAAAAATTTTTACGAATAGAATAGTAAAGGGAATCTTTAAAGGGGAGTTTGGCTATGATTGAAAAACAGGAATTGGGAGAATTTTACAAGGAATTGCGCCTAGCAAGAAAACTCAAGCAGTCAGATGTGGCTTGTGAGGGCCTGACAGCATCCCAGTTATCCAAGTTTGAACTGGGACAGTCTATGCTGTCTGCAGATAAACTGATACTAGCTATCCAAGGGATAAATGTGAACTTCGATGAGTTTGGACACAAGCTTAATAACTATCAGGAATCCCCACATATGCGAATCGGTCGAAAGATTGTAAATCGTTTTGCCCATCAAGATATAGCAGGCTTAGAACAATTATTAGAGGAGGTCGAGCAAGAACAGATGGCGCAGACCTATCGTCGTTTGAACGCTATTGTGATTAAAGATGCCATTCATTCCTTGGATAAAAACTATCTGCTAGAAGAGGAAGATAGCGAGTTTTTAACTACTTATCTCTATGCTATCGAGTCTTGGACCTGGTTTGAACTCTATCTTTTTTGCAATACCATGCCTTTCTTAAGTAATCAAGATCTGATCTTTTTATCTACCTCTTTACTCGAAAAATCCAAGGAATTTAAAGAGTTAGTACACAATCAATTGTATATGAAAAGTGGTTATCTTAATATCATCTCAGAACTCATGGAGCGCAAACTTTTCTCCTACATCCCAATCTTTGAAGCCGAGTTGGAGAGTATGCTCCGGCCATATGATGTTTTTGAGAAAGTATCATGGCAGTTTTTAAAGAAGATGAGCATTTTCCTTCAAACTAAGGGAAGCAACCAAAAAGAGATTGAACACTTTATCCAATCTCTGCAAATATTAGAAAATCTTCAATTAACAACCCTTTTTGAATTGCGTTTGCAGCAATACAAAGAGCTTATCGATTAGTCCACAATCGCAAATGAGAGATTGCTATGAGAAAAAATGTCAAATATGCGATTTTCTAAAATAGGGCACTTTTCGTGTTATACTGTCTTTATTTCATAGTATAGGAGAAAATAAAATGAAAAAGACAATCTCACGCTACTACTTTTTTATAGCTATTCTGCTTGTCATTGCTGACCAGTTCTTCATTCGTTTGCTTTTACACAGCGACTTTGCTGCTGGTCTATCCGACTTTGCCTATTATTTGTCGGATATGATGTTGAATTTTCTTGTGGTTCTGCTTGCTATTATTGTTATGGTTTGGTCAGGTAAATGGCAGAAAATTAACAGTCGAAAATTTAGAGGTTCCTATCTTTTTTATTCCTTTTTAGCTCTTCTTGCTTTTGTTATTTGGAATTTCGTCACATTTTATCTTTTCCCATCTACCAAAAATGAAATTGCTTATCAACTGGATGTCCCTACTTTTACGGGAGCAACGGCATTTTTGATGTATTTTTTCTATCCTGTGATTGCAGGTCCCATTTTTGAAGAGATGATTTATCGTGGATTGGTGATGACCGCTCTGGAAAAAGGGAAGAAATGGGGACTGGATGTGCTCGGTTCGGCTGTTTTATTCGGGGTCTTGCATATTAGTAATCATGGTTGGGTCTTGACAGACTTTTTCGTATATATGGGTGGCGGTCTCATATTTGCAGTCTTATTTAGAGTGACAAAGTCCATTTATTGGCCTATTGGACTGCATATAGTTTACAACGGTATTGGTCAAATTTTATCGTTGCTGTAATTTTAGGTGCTCAGCAATATCGGTCTATCCTTGGGGAGAACTTCCCATTTGAACTCAAAAAGGAGATGCGATGAAAGTATTTATTCAAAATAGAGATTTTAGGCAATTAACCATCAACCAGTGGATTTCGACGGTTGGGGATACGATTTTTTATCTTGCTTTTTTGAATTATGTGGCAGACGCTTCGTTTGCCCCCCTTGGCAATTTTACTCATTACGATTTCAGAGACTGTTCCTCAAGTTCTGCAAATCTTTATGGGAGTTTTGGCTGACTTTCAACACAATCGTGTTCTAAAGTATACGCTTATTAGTTTTGTCAAATTTGTACTTTATTCTATAGTGGCACTTTCGCTTTCAGGGCAGTCCTTTTCATTATGGCTCGTATTCTTTATTTGTTTAATGAACCTTTTGTCGGATACATTGAGTTACTTTTCAGGAGCCATGCTAACTCCTATTTTTATAAGAATCATTGGGAAAGAACATCTGACAGAAGCTATTGGCTTTAAACAATCAACAGTTAGTTTAGTTCGGACAATCAGTAATATTCTAGGAGGGGTTTTATTAGGAATTCTTTCCATTCAGTTCATTTCCTTGCTAAACGCTCTGACGTTTCTGATAGCATTTGTAGGTATTCTTCTCATAAAAAATGATCTTTTGAAAGTTGAAAAAACAATTAGCTATCAAGAAGGTCTTTCTATAAAATCGTTTTGCCAGCATTTGTTCCAATCATCGAAATTAATCTGGAATATGGATAGAGTGATCTTCATTTTGTTTATCGTCTCTATCAGCCAAGCTGTGATCAATGTCACTGTTCCTATTTCGACTCTTTTTTAAGAAACCAACCGTTTTTGAATTTACAAACTGGTCAATCACTCGCTTTGTTATCAACACTAGAATTGTTAGCACTTATTGTTGGAAGTCTTGTAAGCGGCTATCTGAAAAATACGATTTCTATAAAAACAGCTCTATACGCTTCGGTCGTCATCCAGTTACTCCTTTTAGTAGGATTTGCCACAGTTCATTTTGGCTTGATTCTGCTTTTCAGCTCCTTGGATGCCTTCATCGCAGGGTTACTCTCTCCTAGATTGCAAGAACTTGTCTTTAAACAAATACATGAGGAGTCAATGGGAGCGGTTCAATCCTCTATTGGTGCGATTACGGTTGTTTTACCAAGTCTATTCACAATCTTTTTCGTAACGATTGCTACAAGTTTTGGGACCCTAGCGGTCAGCTTTATTCTATTGCTATTACTCCTAACCGCATTTGTTATGCTCTTGAATATTCGTGAGGGAATTTAGTAGGGAACTTTGATTTAACTTTTGTTCATATGATAAGGCTGGCGCTCCAGTCTTTTTCTTATCTCCAATATCTAATAATAGTCCTTACTCAATTCCTTGTTACCTTAAATGAAAAAGTAATTTTAGAATTTAACCACGGAATCCGACTCGATCAAAGTTTGTCAATCATAGAGTTTTTTAGTATAGTAGAAATATGAAATTTACAAAAATAATCAGTGGTTTGCTTGCTCTTGGAGTGCTAATCTTATTTATAAAATCTTACCAAAATTTTAAAAATTTGGAATTTCCTAGTACGCAGTTAGTCATGTTTAAATCGCTTTCGTTTTATATGTCTGTAGAATCTTTTGAAAATACATTTGTAGCAGCTGACAAAGTCGTGGAAGAGGAGGAAATGGCCTATCGTGATACTTGGTGTGCAGAAGACCCGCATTTCTATAAAACAGGTCGCCTTTTCTACTATTACGAAAATATGAGATGGGAAGGCTATACTATCCGCGCAGATTTTACGTTTTCAAAATGGCATACCTTGGAAGAAGCGAGGGCTTCTTTTCCTGTTGCTTCAAAAATGGAACAGAAAGAACTACTTGGCAAACTATCGCAGGCTATAAAAACAGAAATTGAATCTTTACCAGACTATCAGTCTATGACAGTTGAAATGGTAGGACTAGATCAAGATTCTTATCAATATAAAGTCAAATTACAAGGGCAAACGGAGGATCTCTGGGTCGAGGTTTATTCGACAGAACTTGGATATCATAAAAAGCTTGAAGATAAGGAGTATGGGATTGGGATTAGTCAATATCGGAGGCATGCATCGTAATCCTTTCCTTCTATACCATAGAATAAAGAGTCAGTTAATTGTTGACTCTTTTATCTTGGACAAATCCTAACCTTTTTTGTATAGTAGAAATATGAAATTTACAAAAATAATCAGTAGTTTACTTGCTCTTGGAGCTTTACTCATGCTTTTATCAGCTTGCCAGAATATCAAAAAGACACAACTGGTTTTGTTTGAATCCCTTTCGTTCGGTATGTCTCCTAAATCCTTTGAAGAAGTATTGGGAAATGCTAGCGAGGTGGAGGAAGAAGAGGAAACGGCCTATCGCGACACTTGGCGTGCAAAAGACCCATATTTCTATAAAACAGGTCGCCTTTTCTATCACTATGAGCAGATTACTTTGAAAGGCTATCCAGGCCGAGCGACCTTTACATTTTCAAAATCGCATCGTTTGGAAGAAGCGACAGTTCATATTCCTGTAACTTCAAAGGTGGAGCAGAAAGTAGTGCTTAACAATCTATCCCAGACTGTAAGAAAAGAACTGGAAGAACTCCCAGATTACCAGTCCATGACAACTGATACAGTAGGCCTCTATGATGACGGTTATCGCTACAAGATCAAGTTGAAGGGACAACAGTGGGAACTCTGGGTGGATGTCTATCCAACAGAAAATAAATATGCTACAGACACAGAAACCGATAAGTATACTATCCGAGTGGATCAATTTCTTATGTATCCATGATACTCCCTCTTCAGAACTTTTTCTGGCAATAGGTTTCGAATCCGAAACTTTTTTCTCTTTCCTGAATATGTTATAATAGCCCGTGCTGTGGCTGTGATGATGAACAGCCTCAATTGGAGAGAATATGAGGAGAAGGATGAAAGAAAAAGGATTTTGGGAAGGTGTTCAGGCAGCCATACCGACTGCTCTTGGCTATGTCAGCATTGGTCTGGCTTGTGGGATTATCAGTGCGCCTTATGTGACACCTGTTGAGATGGGCTTGATGAGCCTCTTTGTTTATGCTGGGAGCGCCCAGTTTGCCATGTTGGCACTGATTGCGGTACAAGCGCCTGTGGCAGCCATTGCTATGACAGTTTTTTTGATCAACTTGCGACTCTTTTTGCTGAGCTTGCATGCATCGACCTATTTCCGTCATACTAGTCTCTGGCAAAATATCGGCATGTCCAGTCTCCTGACAGATGAGACCTATGGGGTTTTGATGGGAGAATTAGCCCATACAGATAAGGTCCATCCTATGTGGATGTACGGGAACAATCTCAATAGTTATGTAGCCTGGTTTATTGGGACAGTTGCGGGGACAGCTTTAGGTGGGCTTCTTCCAAATCCTGAAGTCTTTGGCTTGGACTTTGCCCTTGTAGGAATGTTTATCGGGATTTTTACTTCTCAATTTCAGATTATGCAAAGACGGGTTCCTGTACGGAATCTGCTGCGGATCCTAGCCGTTGTTGCGGTGTCTTTCTTTTTGCTCTTGACAGTAGTGTCTCAGTCGCTAGCTGTTTTGTTTGCGACCTTGCTAGGTTGTACTATGGGGGTGGTCTTAGATGGTCAGTAAATATCTTTTGTTAGCCGTTATCTTTTCAGGCCTAGTGACTTGGATTCCCCGTATGATTCCCTTCATCTTGGTTAAGTACAAGGGGTTGCCAGCTATCGTCGAGCGGTTTTTGAAGTTTTTGCCTGTTTCCATTATCTTTGCCTTGATCCTTTCAAGCGTAGTGACTGGCAAGGTTGGCAGCCTTCCTCAAATCAAATGGCTGGACTTTTTAGCAGTCTTTCCAACGGCTTGGATAGCCTTTCGCTACCGCAATCTAGTGGGGACGGTTCTGTTTGGAGTAGTCTTGATTGCAGTCTTGCGTCTGGTCTTTTAGTTAGCCATAAAAAAAACCTATCACCGAGATAGATATCATATAATGGCGAAAAAAAATATTTTCTGTTAAGATAGTAAAGTATTCTATTTTGGAGGAAATGACATGAAAAAAATCGTCAAATATTCATCTCTTGCTGCTCTAGGACTTGTTGCCACAGGTGTACTAGCAGCTTGTTCAGGTGGAGATAAGAAAGATACTGCAACTAGCGAAGCAGCATCTGGTAAGAAAGAAATTATCGTTGCAACCAATGCTTCACCAAAACCATTTAACTACGAAGAAAATGGCGAGTTGACTGGTTATGAGATTGAAGTAGTCCGTGCTATCTTTAAAGACTCTGACAAATACGATGTCAAGTTTGAAAAGACAGAGTGGTCAGGTGTCTTTGCAGGCCTTGATAGCGACCGTTATCAAATGGCTGTGAACAATATCAGCTATACCAAAGAACGCGCTGAAAAGTACCTTTATGCAGCTCCAACTGCTAAGAACCCTAACGTTCTTGTAGTGAAAAAAGACGACGACAGCATCAAATCACTTGATGATATCGGAGGCAAGTCTACCGAGGTCGTTCAAGGGACAACATCAGCTAAACAGCTAGAAGATTATAACAAACAACACGCAGATAATCCAACAGTCCTTAACTACACCAAGGCGGATTTCCAACAAATCATGTCTCGTTTGAGCGATGGTCAGTTTGACTACAAGATTTTTGATAAAATCGGTGTTGAAACAGTTATCAAGAACCAAGGTTTGGATAACTTGAAAGTCATTGAACTTCCAAGCGACCAACAACCTTACGTTTACCCACTTCTTGCTAAAGGTCAAGATGAGTTGAAATCATTTGTAGACAAACGTATCCAAGAACTCTACAAAGACGGAACTCTTGAAAAATTGTCTAAACAGTTCTTCGGAGACACTTACCTCCCAGCAGAAGCTGATATTAAATAGTCGTATGAAATCATCCAGTCTGAGAAAGGCGGATGATTTCTCAATTTTTAGGTATATAGTTTCAAACTATATGTCTGCCTATCTAATAACAATTTGCTAAATCAAATAAAGTATGAGATACTATTACGGTATTATTTTTAAAGGAGATAGAATCATGAAAATTAAAAAATGGCTCGGTGTAGCAGCTCTTGCTACAGTCGCAGGTTTGACTCTTGCAGCTTGCGGAAATTCAGAAAAGAAAGCAGACAACGAAACAGTTGTCAAAATTGCAACAGTTAATCGTAGCGGTTCTGAAGAAGCGCGTTGGGATAAAATCCAAGAATTGGTTGAAAAAGATGGAATTAAATTGGAATTCACAGAGTTCACAGACTATTCACAACCAAACAAGGCAACTGCTGATGGCGAAGTAGACTTGAATGCTTTCCAACACTACAACTTCTTGAACAACTGGAACAAAGAAAACGGGAAAGACCTTGTAGCGATTGCAGATACATATATCTCACCAATCCGCCTTTACTCAGGTAAAAATGGGGAAGAAAACAAGTACACTAAAGTGGAAGAAATCCCAGATAACGGTGAAATCGCCGTACCAAACGATGCAACAAACGAAAGCCGTGCACTTTACTTGCTTCAATCAGCTGGTTTGATCAAATTGGATGTTTCTGGAACTGCCCTTGCAACAGTTGCTAATATCACAGAAAATCCAAAGAACTTGAAGATTACTGAATTGGACGCTAGTCAAACAGCTCGTTCATTGTCATCAGTTGATGCTGCCGTTGTAAACAATACCTTCGTTACAGAAGCAAAATTGGACTACAAGAAAGCACTCTTCAAAGAACAAGCTGATGAAAACTCAAAACAATGGTACAACATCATTGTTGCGAAAAAAGATTGGGAATCATCACCTAAGGCTGATGCCATCAAGAAAATTATCGCAGCTTACCACACTGATGAAGTGAAAAAAGTTATCGAAGAAACATCAGACGGTTTGGACCAACCAGTTTGGTAGTAAGACACAGGGAGGTGGGAGAGAGTTTCCACCTCTTGCTTTTGTATAGAGAGTTGATTTTAAAGAGGCACTTGTGGTCGTTCTGAAGACACAAGTACGTAGTAGAAAGAGAGAGAAAATGGTTTTTCCTAGCGAACAAGAGCAGATTGAAAAATTTGAAAAGGATCATGTGGCCCAACATTATTTTGAAGTCTTGCGCACCTTAATTTCTAAGAAATCAGTCTTTGCCCAACAGGTTGGACTCAAGGAGGTCGCAAACTATCTGGGTGAGATTTTCAAGCGTGTAGGGGCTGAAGTGGAGATTGATGAGAGCTACACGGCTCCCTTTGTCATGGCGCATTTCAAGAGTTCGCGTCCGGATGCCAAGACCTTGATCTTCTATAATCACTATGACACCGTGCCAGCGGATGGCGATCAGGTGTGGACAGAGAATCCTTTTACCCTTTCTGTGCGAAATGGCTTTATGTATGGGCGTGGGGTTGACGACGACAAAGGCCACATCACGGCTCGTTTGAGTGCTTTGAGAAAGTATATGCAGCACCATGATGATCTGCCTGTCAATATCAGCTTTATCATGGAAGGGGCAGAGGAGTCTGCTTCCATGGATCTAGATAAGTATTTAGAGAAACACGCAGACAAACTTCGTGGGGCGGACTTGCTAGTCTGGGAACAAGGGACCAAGAACGCCTTGGAACAGCTGGAAATCTCTGGCGGAAACAAGGGAATTGTAACCTTTGATGCTAAGGTGAAAAGTGCGGATGTGGATATCCACTCGAGTTATGGTGGTGTCGTGGAGTCAGCACCTTGGTATCTCCTACAGGCTCTAAGTAGCCTGCGCGCTGCAGATGGTCGTATCTTGGTAGAAGGCTTGTACGAGGATGTTCAAGAGCCAAATGAACGAGAATTAGCCTTGGTAGATGCCTACGCCCAACGCAATCCTGAGGAAATCAGTCGTATTTATGGCTTGGAATTGCCTCTCTTACAAGAGGATCGTGTAGCCTTCCTAAAACGTTTCTTTTTCGAGCCAGCCCTTAATATCGAAGGGATTCGGTCAGGTTATCAAGGTCAAGGGGTGAAAACGATTTTGCCAGCAGAAGCCAGTGCTAAGCTAGAGGTTCGTTTGGTTCCTGACCTAGAACCGCATGATGTTCTGGAAAAAATTCGGAAACAGCTAGACAAAAATGGCTTTGATAAGGTAGAATTATACTATACCTTGGGAGAGATGAGCTATCGAAGCGATATGAGCGCACCAGCCATTCTCAATGTGATCGAGTTGGCCAAGAAATTCTATCCACAGGGCGTTTCAGTCTTGCCGACCACAGCGGGGACAGGGCCCATGCATACGGTCTTTGATGCCCTAGAGGTACCAATGGTGGCCTTCGGTCTAGGAAATGCCAATAGCCGAGACCACGGTGGAGATGAAAATGTGCGAATCGCCGATTACTACACCCATATTGAATTAGTAGAGGAGCTGATTAGAAGCTATGAGTAGAGATATTATCAAGTTAGATCAGATTGATGTGACTTTTCACCAAAAGAAGAGAACCATCACAGCGGTCAAGGATGTGACCATTCACATCCAAGAAGGGGATATCTACGGAATCGTTGGATATTCTGGAGCAGGGAAATCAACCCTTGTACGGGTGATTAACCTCTTGCAAAAGCCATCTGCTGGGAAAATTACCATTGATAACGACGTTATTTTTAACGGCAGAGTGACCTTAACAGCAGAGCAGTTGCGTCGTAAGCGTCAAAACATTGGGATGATTTTCCAGCATTTTAATCTGATGAGTCAAAAGACAGCTGAGGAAAATGTAGCCTTTGCCCTCAAACACTCTGGACTCAGCAAGGAAGAAAAGAAAGCCAAAGTAGCTAAGTTGTTAGACTTGGTTGGCTTGGCGGATCGTGCTGAAAACTACCCTTCACAACTATCTGGAGGTCAAAAACAGCGTGTTGCCATTGCGCGTGCCTTGGCAAATGATCCGAAAATTTTGATTTCAGATGAGTCAACGTCTGCCCTTGACCCTAAAACAACCAAGCAAATTTTGGCCTTGTTGCAAGATTTGAACCAAAAATTAGGCTTGACGGTTGTCTTGATTACGCATGAAATGCAGATTGTCAAAGACATTGCCAACCGTGTGGCGGTTATGCAGGATGGGCGTTTGATTGAAGAGGGCAGTGTCCTTGAAATCTTCTCAGACCCTAAACAACCTTTGACACAGGACTTTATCTCAACAGCCACAGGTATTGACGAAGCCATGGTCAAGATTGAGAAGCAAGAAATCGTAGAACATTTATCTGAGAACAGTATTTTAGTGCAGCTCAAGTATGCAGGGGCTTCGACAGACGAACCACTTTTAAATGAATTGTACAAACATTACCAAGTAACGGCTAATATCCTCTATGGAAATATCGAAATTCTCGATGGCACTCCTGTTGGAGAATTGGTGGTGGTCTTGTCAGGTGAAAAAGCAGCGCTAGTAGGTGCTCAAGATGCCATTCGTCAGGCTGGTGTGCAGTTAAAAGTATTGAAGGGAGGACAGTAAGATGGACTCATTGATTCAAACCTATTTACCAAATGTCTACAAGATGGGCTGGGCTGGTCAGGCAGGCTGGGGAACGGCTATCTACCTAACTCTTTATATGACAGTTCTTTCTTTCATCATCGGAGGGTTCTTGGGATTGGTAGCAGGTCTCTTCCTCGTCTTGACAGCGCCAGGTGGTGTCTTGGAAAATAAGGTTGCCTTTTGGATTTTAGACAAGATTACCTCTATTTTCCGTGCGGTTCCTTTCATCATCCTCTTGGCAATCATGTCGCCACTTTCTCACTTGATCGTCAAGACTAGTATCGGGCCAAATGCAGCCCTTGTCCCACTTTCTTTTGCGGTCTTTGCCTTCTTTGCCCGTCAGGTGCAGGTTGTCTTGGCTGAGTTGGATGGCGGTGTCATTGAGGCTGCTCAAGCAAGCGGAGCGACCTTCTGGGATATCGTGGGTGTTTACCTATCAGAAGGTCTTCCAGATTTGATTCGTGTGACGACTGTGACCTTGATTTCCCTTGTTGGGGAAACAGCTATGGCGGGAGCAGTTGGTGCTGGTGGTATCGGTAACGTAGCCATCGCTTATGGATTCAACCGCTACAATCACGATGTGACTATCTTGGCAACCATTATTATCATTTTGATTATCTTTACAATCCAGTTCTTGGGAGATTTCTTGACCAAGAAACTAAGTCATAAATAATGGAAGGAGTTCAAAGGGACTCCTTTTTGTTTTCTCACCGAAATGCAAGAAGGATAAAGCTTCTTTTTAGAAATATGCTATAATAAACAAAGGTCCCCAATTAGCAAATCAGAAAGTTTGCTGTAGAAGGGATGATAACGTAAAGGAGTTTGGCTGGTATGAATTATTTCGAGGGGAATGAGTTTTTCCTTCTCTTATTTGTAGTTTTACTGATTGGTTTTGTGGTAAACTTTTTTAAAAAACGTAAGGACTACTATATTTTGGCGCTCTCCCTCTTATTTGCAGGAGCTATCTATGGTAAGAGCCGAGCGATGATTGTCTATTTACTCGCCTTTATCGTTTACCAGTATTTTCTGGTTTTTCTAGCACCGAGGATAGAGGCAAAGCGGCTGAAACCACTGGTTTTCCTTTCCATTCTTCCTTTGGTGATCAATAAAGTCTTTGCCCTGACTTCTCTGCATTTGTTGACCTTTATTGGAATTTCTTACATGTCCTTTAAGACCATTCAGATCATACTAGAGATATCGGATGGCTTGATCAAAGAAAAAATCAGTGTAAAAGATTATCTACAGTTTTTGCTCTTTTTTCCAACAGTTAGTGCTGGTCCAATTGATCGGAGTAGGAGATTTTTAAAAGAGATAAACGAGGTCATGCCACGAAAAGAGTATCTAGAGTTAGCAGGGGACGGTGTGTATCGTATCGTTCTAGGCCTTCTTTACAAGATTGTTTTATCAACCTATGTTTACCAGATCTTACTCGCTCTAAATAATACTGGCACAGTCGTTTACTCAATCAAGTATATGTACCTCTATACCTTGTATCTGTTCTTTGACTTTGCAGGCTATAGTCTAATGGCCGTTGGAAGTAGTAATATTCTAGGTATTCAGACACCGATGAACTTTAACAAACCTTTCTTGAGTGTCGATATCAAAGATTTCTGGACCAGATGGCATATCACCTTGTCGACCTGGTTGAGAGATTTTGTATTTTCAAGAGTATTGATGCAAGTTATCAGGAAAAAATGGTTTAAAAATAGACTACACAATGCAACCTATGCCTATATGGTCAATATGTTGGTCATGGGTTTTTGGCATGGTCTTAGTGTTAGTTACATTGTCTATGGTTTTTATCATGGTGTCTTGATGGCTGGATTTGAAGTGTATCAAAAGAAAAGTAATTTTTATAAGAAAAATAAAAACAAAAACTGGTATAAGCTACTAAGTTGGTTTGTGACCATGAATTTGGTTATGATTGGTTTCTTTATCTTTTCAGGTGAACCCTATAAAATCTTACTGACGACTTTAAAGAGATAAGAGATTGAGAAGAAATCGAACAGATCGAAGGGATAGGATAAAACGAGATGATTAAATTAAAAGCATTTTTACTATCGCTTGTGCTCGTAATTGCGACGCTTGCCTTTTTAAATGTGACGTATGTCAAGAAGATTGATGATTATTATAAAGTCAAGGATAACAGTATTCGTTATAGCACCTCGTATGAAAAGTATAAAAGTAGAGATATTCTAACAAGCAATATCACCCCCAATACACTGGTTCTAATGGGTTCCTCAGAGTTGGTTGCGACGATAAATGAAGACTATCATCCAAATAAAATTTTTAACTACAACGATTTTAATATCATGCAGATTGGGACCAGTTATTCTCAAAATATCATTCAGGCTACGACCTTGGGGTCTATTGAAGGATCTATGAGTAAGCGAAAAGTGGCTATAGTAGAGTCTGTTCAGTGGTTTGAAAAAGATGGGACCCATCAAGATGCCTTTTTGAACAAGGCTTCTCAGGAACATATTTTCCACATGCTAGATAATGACAAGATTAGTAAAGAAACGAAAGAAAAACTAATCAATCGCATTATCGAGATTACCAAGGGGAATAAGCAACAAAATGACATCTACAAAAAATACAAAAGTTATTTCATAGATGGAAAAGGAACCATTGTTGATAAAAAACTATTAGAGTTTGAGAACGCGATGTATTCCTTTAAGCTCAAACGAAAATTTTATGAAAATCATGAGAAATCAGATTATCCTTCACTAGGAGACAAAACCCCAGACTATGATTGGGAAAAGATGACGGATCAGTTTGTGGAAGAGGTCAAAAAGAAAACAGACAATAATGACTATGCTGTTGATAATAACTACTACAATACTTACTTAAAAGATCGCTATGCATCGCTGAAAGATTCTAATAAAGATTTGAGCTATCTAGAATCACCAGAGTATTCTGATATGGAACTTTTCTTGACAGTTGCCAAAGAATTGGGAATTGAAGTTGAGGTTATTATTTTCCCAGTAAACGGGAAATGGAATGACTACACTGGTGTCTCAAGAGAGATGCGAGAAAAAACTTATAAAAAAATAGAAGATGTCGCAAAAAGTCATGGTGCAGCCGTATTAAACTATGGAAACAGAGAGTATGATGATTACTTTTTATTTGACGTGATGCACGTTGGAGTGAAAGGATGGATGGAAGTTGAAAAAGAACTTTACAAATTTGCAAACCAAGCTAACTAACACACATCGTTTAATCTTGTGGACACTATTTTTTTATACGGTTATCTTGAGCATCGTAATTTACTGTTTTGTGACCGATTTTTCGAATATTCAAGAATTTATCTATAGTGAATTTTAAGATTGTATACAAAAAGGCCCTGGAACTAGGCATAGCTAGTCTTCAGGGCTTTTACCTTATAGTTTATCAGCTATTTTTTGACTTAGAAATTGCCCAACCACAGCCCCAATCAAGGCACCTAGGAGGATGCTTGAAACAAAGAGAAGGATTTTGTCCAACTCTGGAGCGACCATGATACGGTCGATATATTCTTGGGATTTCCCACGCGCAAGTAAGGTAGCCACGTAAGCTTTGGGACGGATCCACATGAGGAAGATAGGGCCACTTGTGCTAAAAGCAAAGACGAGGAAGGAGAGGATGTTTTTGATTCGGTCTTTGTAGTTTCCGAGACGAGCGATGGCATCTGCTGCAAGACCACAGGCGAGTCCTGGGAGAAAGGCACCAGCGCCATGCTTGCTAGCTAGGAAGAAAAGTGCCATAAAAAGACCTAGAATCGTGATAGCACCAAAACGAGGGACCTTCGCCAAAAGAAGCATATAGACACTGCCACCGACAAGGGCAGAAAAGGCAGGTGCGTAGAACATATTGCCTGTTTGATCGACCAGGTGTCCTAGTAGGACTCCAATCCCTACACAGAGAAAGTAGAGGACGGCGGCCAAGAGGGTGGTTAAGATATTTTTCTTCATGAGAATCTCCTTGATGCGAATTAACAAAACCAATTGTATCACGCTTTTTGAGGATTGTAAATGGGAGTTCTATATTTTTGAAAACGTTTGAAATATGATATAATAGTTACATCGTTAGTTTAAGGAGAGTAGCATGGGAAAATTTCTAGAATTCGTCTTTAATCGTATCTTTTTGGGAATGATGGCGACGGCTTATTTCTGGCTATTAACACTAGCAGGAGGAGTGATCTTTGGTTTGGCCCCCGCTAGTGCAACTCTTATGAGTTTGTATGCGGAACATGGTTATACTTATCGAGCCTACCATTTGAAGGAAGCTTGGGAATTGTATAAGAGTAATTTTGTCAAGAGCAATCTGGCTTTCTATAGTTTTGTGTTTGTTGATCTTGTCCTAGTTTATGGTTTGTATCTTCTAGTTCAATTGCCCCACCAGACGATTTTCCACCTCTTGGCGACCTTTCTCAATGTCCTTGTAGTTGCTCTTGTCTTTCTAGCCTATACTGTGTCCTTGAAACTTCAGGTGTACTTTGATTTATCCTACCAAAATACCTTGAAACTATCCCTTATCGGGATTTTTATGAGCCTACCTGCGATTGCCAAGGTTTTACTCGGGTCTGCACTCCTTGTAGGAGTTGGTTATTATATGCCTGCCTTGCTCTTTTTTGTAGGAATTGGAATGTGGCATTTCTTTATCAGTGATATGTTGGAACCTATTTATGAAAGTATCCATGAAAAATTGGCGACAAAATAGAATGAAGCAGTTCTGGCTTCACTCTCTCTTACGGATTTATAGTTTGGTTATGATCGTGGTCATTGCCAGTTTTGCGATTATGCTCTCGTATGCTGACTGGGATTCACGTGAGAAAGAAGCCCAACGGGTTGCAGAACGTGTGACCACTCGGACAGTGAGTGAAGTGGAATACTATCACAGAGAGTCAACCCGACTTGCTCAGTCTCTGGTTGAAAATCAGGCCCGCATCGAAGGAATTTACAAGTATTTTAGTCTCAGCACACCAGACTATTTCTATTGGCAATTAGAGCGTAAAACTTCACCTTATATCTCGGTTTCCCTGTATGAAAATATTGATGACCTCTATGTTCGGAATGATTTTGTGACTGGAGTGGCTATTGTTCTTCAGGACTACAAGGAAGTCTATGTTTCGACTAGAGAAAAACGCAGTGGAGAGAAAATTCCTGCGGAGGGTTTTAAGCCAACAGCCAATAGTTTTGCCATTCCTGTTTCCGATCCTGTGTCTGACAAGGATTTAGGAGTGATCTATATCTCCCTATCCCCAGATGTTTTACATGGCGCTATTGACAATACTCGGGGTCATATCCCAATGGCTGTAACAGTAACTTCGCCTTTTGAGACCGAGATGTTCCATATTGGGGAGAAGGTCTCAGCCGAGCGAGAAAACTGGTTTGTGGGTGTCACCTCTCATGGTTATCAGGTTCGAGTTGCTGTTCCTAAAAATTTTGTTCTTACAGGAACTTTGACGAGTTCAGCTGTCATTATTGGGCTAAGTATTCTTTTTATCATTATTTTGTACGTGACCCTTAGACAGACTTTTTCAAATTACCAAAAGCAGGTCGTAGACCTAGTAGATTCGATCGAGGTGATTGCTCAAGGGGAAGAAGGCCTTCGAATTGATACCTCTGAAAAAGACCAAGAGTTGCTTCTCATTGCAGAAACAACCAATGATATGTTGGATCGCCTGGAAAAAAATATCCACGATATCTATCAGCTAGAGCTCAGTCAAAAAGATGCCAATATGCGAGCTCTACAGGCTCAAATCAATCCTCACTTTATGTACAATACTCTGGAGTTTTTACGGATGTATGCCGTCATGCAAAGTCAGGATGAACTGGCAGATATTATCTATGAATTTAGTAGCTTGTTACGCAACAATATCTCCGACGAGCGGGAAACGACGTTAAAGCAGGAGTTGGAATTTTGCCGAAAATATAGCTATCTCTGTATGGTGCGTTATCCTAAATCCATTGCCTATGGTTTCAAGATTGCACCAGAATTGGAAGAAATGAGGATTCCAAAATTTACACTCCAACCATTAGTAGAAAACTACTTTGCCCATGGTGTTGACCATCGCAGAACGGATAATGTCATCAGTATCAAAGCCTTGAAGGGCCAAGGATTCGTTGAAATCTTAGTGGAAGACAATGGTCGAGGAATGCCCGCTGAGAAACTAGCTAGCTTGCAAGAAAAATTAGCTCAGAGAAGTTTTGAACACGAGGCAAGCTATAGTGGAGAGCGGCAATCAATTGGAATAGTAAATGTACACGAACGCTTTGTTCTCTACTTTGGGGAACGCTACCAAATCAGTGTAGAGTCAGCTGAGCAAGAAGGTGTTCGTTACCATATCACTATCCAGGATGAATAGAAAGGGTAGAAATGTATAAAGTTTTATTAGTAGACGATGAGTACATGATGACAGAGGGGCTCAAGCGATTAATCCCCTTTGAAAAATGGGATATGCAAGTCGTCGCAACTGCTAATCACGCAGATGATGCTTTGGACTACGTCAAGGGAAATCCAGTAGATGTGGTCATTTCCGATGTCAACATGCCAGATAAGACCGGACTTGAGATGATTAGGGAAATGAAAGAGCTACTTCCAGATACCTATTATATCTTGCTGTCTGGTTATCAGGAGTTTGACTACGTCAAAAAAGCCATGAACCTTAGTGTCGTGGATTATCTGGTCAAGCCAGTAGACAAGGTGGAGTTGGGCAATTTATTAGAAAAAATTGCGCAACAGCTTCAGGAAAAGGTGGAGCAAAGTCAGACCCTCAGTCAAGAATTGGATGAGACAGGATTTACGAACTACCTGTCAGGTAAAGCCAGCTGGTGGATTGGTCTATCTAAGGAAAAGCAAGGCTCTTTTACCATTCCTTACTATGTTTTGGGACAAGATTGGCAGATTTTCATATCTGATCAACCACTCGATGGCATCGTCGTAACCCCATTTGAAGCACCCTACCAGCATTCCTTTGAGAATTGGAAGATTAATGCTGAAAAAGCCCTCTTCTACGGTTCAGTTAATCTAGAAAAATCCGAGAGTCTATTTGCTTATTACGAACCTATTTATCGGGTGATTATCCAAGGGAATATCAATCAAATCATCGAAGAATTAACCCTACTAGAGAAGGTTGTTTTGGAGAATACTCCGCGAGTGGCCATCACGAAGCAGCTCTTCACCCAGTTTGTCATGGATGTCTTTCATTTGTTTGAACACCTAAAAGCAGATGATATGACCGAGATAGTCAAAGCTATCCATGCCATTACCACCTTTGAAGAATTGGTTTCCTATATCAAAGAAACCTTGACCAAGTTCTTTGGTCAGTACCGCATGAATGAAAATGTGGTGAGCGTGCTGGAGGTGATTGGGCGTGATTATCAGAAAGAGCTCTCACTTAAGGACATCAGCAAGGATCTCTTTATCAATCCTGTCTATCTCGGTCAGTTGATTAAGAGGGAAACCAACTCGACTTTTGCGGAATTGCTCAATAAACAGCGAATTAAGGCAGCGCAGCAACTCTTACTGGCGACCAGTGATAGCATCGAAGATATTTGCTATGCAGTTGGCTATAGTAATGTTGGATATTTCTACAAGGTTTTCCGTAAATTGTGCGGAAAATCACCGAAAGCTTATCGGAAACAAGTTGAAACCAGCTTGTAAAAGTTGTATTCCTGTACAAAAAATGCTATAATGTTCAAAATATCTTATGGAGGAAAACATGAAAAAGAATCCTATTTATCTTTGGGTCTTGTTAGTCCTATCAGCCCTCATTTCATCTATGTCATTATTTGGAATCTTGAGTCCATTGCCAAGTAAAGAGGTGCTTCGTGCTAGCCTGGCGAATAGCGGGACGCTTACTGCTCAGCAATTAGAAGACACAGTCAACTATACTTACCAAGTAACAGCGTCATCGCACTCTATTTTTAATATGTTGTTGATTGTTTTATCTGCAATTTTAGTTGTAGTAGCTTTTGTATTTCTCCTACGTAAAAATGTGCAATTCGCAAACTATGCTTATATTGGCTATGTTTTACTAGCGATTGTTGGTTTGGTTTATAGCTATATGAACGTTCAAGATGCGGTTCAATTAATCAAAGATACTACCCTCGGCCTAGGAATGGGAGCATTAGCACAAGGAACGAATATTTTGTTCATCATTATCAATGTTCTCTTTTTAGCCTTAGTCTTTTACAAGATGTGGCGCCAACAAAAAGATTTGGCTGAAGAAGTCGAAGCAGAAGAAGTTGCCTAAGTATTGACAAAAAATCGAGGTCAACATGAAAAAAATATCCCTAGTGTATATCAGTCTGAGTGGGAATACAGAGAGTTTTGTAACCCGACTCAAGGACTATCTCTTGTCTCAGTATGAGGGAATTGAGGTCCAAAAAATCCATATCAAGGATTTGGTCAAGGAAGGCCAAGAATTCTTTGAAATGGAACATCCCTATGTCGCTTTCTTGCCGACCTATCTGGAAGGTGGAAATGGTGTCGATAACGGCGATGTTGAGATTCTAACAACTCCAGTGGGGGATTTTATCGCTTATGGAGACAATGCTAGTAAGTGTTTTGGGGTAGTGGGATCTGGGAATCGCAATTTTAACAATCAATACTGCCTGACAGCCAAGCAGTATAGCCAGCGCTTTGGCTTCCCGGTCCTAGCAGACTTTGAAATGCGTGGTATGTTGGGAGATATTAAAAAAGTCGCAGCGATCATTGCAGATTTGTATGAGTTAGAGACAGAAAAATAAAGTAGTACTGAGGGGCAGTTGAGATTTTCAACTGCTTTTCGTGTATGCAAAAAGCACCCCGTAAGGGTGCCATTTTATAAACTATCCTGCTTTTCCGATGGCAAGTGCATAGATAAAGAAAATAGCAAAGCCAAAGAGGAAAATCAATCCTGCGATAGCGAGGAGTTTTAGCCAAGAAGGAAGATTTTTATTCTCATGTGTCACCAATACATAGTTCAAAAGAGCGAAGAATGATGTTGTCAGGAAAGAACCGATCATGGCAAAGCGAAGCATGGCGGAAACTTGTCCAGCAAAGAACTTGATGATGACGATACCGATAATAGCTGTGAGGGTCATCCAGATGTTCAAAGATTTGCGAGTATCCTCTTTTTGACGAATCAAGAGTCCTGATTGACACGAGAGTAGCCATCGATAACGGTGATAACCGTTCCAAAGATACAAAGAAAGGCGATAAAGGTAATCAAATAACGGGACCATTCTCCAAGAACAGAGGCATACATACCCACAAACTGAGAAATGTACTTAGCTGAAGCAACTTCAACTGCCTGCCCGGTAGGATACTGAATCAGTGCTCCTAGTGCCACGAAGAATACAGCTAGGATAGCAGTTCCAATATGACCAACGTTAAAGTCGAAAAGGGCGTCCGCTGTATTAAAGTTGACGGTCTTTTTCTTTTCAGCAGACCAGAGTGAATTGATGGCAGAAATCTCAATAGGAGCAGGTATCTATCCTAAGAGGGAAACGATAAAAGGGAGGGCCGCCATTTGCCAAGGTGTCTTTTCGACAAAATTAGAGCTGTATTCTGGATGTTTAATTGCTGCAATGATAACTGTAAGAACAGTTGCAATGGTCAAAGCAGATATGATCCATTTTGCCATACCATCCAATAGTTTGTAGCCGCCAAAGAGTAGCATGGCCCAAATGACTGCAACAAGGATAAGGGGCCATTGAGTGATACTAAGACCAATCATTGGGAAGGCGCTAGCGATGATAGCTGAGCAAAGGATAGCGACTCCAGCTGTATTAACCATAGTAGAGAAAACATTGAGGACAAAGAAAATCCAGAGATAGAGTTTCCCTTTTTCGGCGTAGCCTTCTACCAAGGTCTTGCCAGTGTCGGCAGTATATTCGGCACCAAAACGGAAAAATGGATATTTAAAAACATTGGCCAAGATAACCAAGAGGAGTAGTGCCCACCCATAAGAACCACCAGCTTGAGTAGAGGATACGATATGAGAACCTCCAACGGCTGCAGAAGCCATTAGAATTCCTGGCCCCATTGCCTTTAGTTTGCTTGCCTAGGTTGACTGGTTTGATAACGTAACTTGTGACATAATAAACGCTCCTATTTTTGAATTTTCAGAATAATCTGAATAGATAGCTACTATTCTACAAAAAACTTAAAGGAAATGCAAGAATATTTTGAAAAAATATAGAAAATTACAGAAAACTTTACATGTACTGATGAAATTTCTCCAAGGAGAATATGGTAAGCCTAAAAAATCCGAGAAGAAAGCTTCTCGGATTTTGATTATTTCAATTGATCTGTGACGTCTTTTGAGAGCAACATTCCCAGATGGTAAGTTTTATTGATATGTGCAATGACATCATTGATATTTTCAGTCGTGTGAATTTTCTCTTTGATGTCAGACCTAAATGTCTCGTCCTTCAAGAGTTGCTCTTGGTAGAGTCTTTGAAGTCTTTCCTTCTCGTACTTATTGAGCAGAAAAAGGAAAACCAAGCTAAGTACAACGAGAATATAAGCATATTGGCTCATAGGAAATCTCCCAGTGTGATAAAGAAATAGTAAAAGTGAATAAATTGTTTCATTGAACAGCTGCAAGGCCGAATAAAATATAAATGTTATTTTGCCTCAATCTTTCAGATTGCTTTGCAATCAAGTGATCTGAAAGATTACATACAATCAATATGATTTGATTGACCAATTTAGTGAGGTGTTTAGGCAAGTGTCTCTGGTTACGACGTAAAGAAACATAAATCGACAATATTTATGTTTCTTTACTAGTGAAGCAGTTAGCTAGTCCGCATATAGCGGCTAGCGTCTAACAATTAGGAACTTTAGTTCCAATTGTTAGTGCTGAATCACATCTTCTCCGGCGCTTCTACTCCGAGCAAACGAAGAGCTTCTTTGAGGACGACTGCGGTTGCGTAGCTGAGTGCTAGACGACTGTCGCGCTCAGGACTTTCATCTAGGATACGTGTATGTGCATAATATTTGTTAAAGGCTTGAGCCAAACTAATCGCAAATTTCGCAATGATAGAAGGTTCAAAATTATCTGCTGCACGATTGATAATACGCGGGAAGTCTTGGAGTAGTTTAATGATTTCCCAGCTTTCAGCATCATTCAGGCTGTAGTTGCCCGCTGTATCTGGTTTGAAATCGGCTTTGCGCAAGATAGATTGGATACGAGCGTAGGCGTATTGAACGTAAGGTCCAGTTTCCCCTTCAAAGGATACCATAGCCTCAAGGTCGAAGTCGTATCCATTTGTACGGTCGGTCTTAAGATCATAGAACTTGATAGCCCCAACTCCAACAGCGTGGGCAACCTGGTCTTTATTTTCTAACTCAGGATTTTTCGCTTCGATTTGGGCCTTGGCACGACTAACAGCCTCAGCGATAGTCGGTTCTAGCAAGATGACATTTCCCTTACGAGTAGAGAGTTTTTTCCCTTCTTTTGTTACCAATCCAAACGGAACATGGACAATGTCTTGGCTCCAATCGTAGCCCATCTCTTGTAGTACTGCCTTGAGTTGTTTGAAGTGGGCAGATTGCTCTTGACCAACAACATAGATGGATTTTGCAAATTGGTATTCGTTTTTACGGTAGAGGGCTGCAGCCAAGTCACGTGTGATATAGAGAGTTGCACCATCAGATTTTTTGATAAGGGCTGGGTGTTCAATTCCATATTTCTCAAGATTGACAACTTGGGCTCCCTCTGACTCAACAAGAAGTCCTTTTTCAGCGAGAATGTCTACAACAGCATCCATCTTATCATTGTAGAAGGCTTCCCCGTTGTAGCTATCAAATTCGACTTGCAATTCATTGTAAAGGCTGTTAAATTCCACTAAACTTTCATCACGGAACCATTGCCAGAGAGCGAGGGCTTCCTCATCTCCATTTTCCAGTTTGCGGAACCATTCGCGTGCTTCTTCATCCAAGCTAGGGTCTTTTTCAGCTTCAGCATTGATGCGAACGTAGAGTTTAAGCAGTTCATCGATTGGATGTGCTTTAACGGCTTCCTCATTTCCCCATTTCTTGTAGGCAACGATCAACATTCCAAACTGTTTGCCCCAGTCTCCTAGGTGGTTGACCTTGACCGTTTGATAACCGATTTTTTGGAAAATATGTGATAAGCTATCTCCGATAACTGTTGAACGCAAGTGCCCAATAGAGAATGGTTTTGCGATATTGGGACTAGACATATCGATAACGACATTTTCTTGCTTGCCAATGGTTTGGCCAGCATAGTGATCTTTTTCAGTGATAACATCCTGTAATACCTGAGCCGAAATAGCACTTTTATCAAGGAAAAAGTTGATGTAAGGTCCAGTAGCAACAACCTTTTCAAAGGCTTGACTATTGATTTTTTTAGCAATATCTGCTGCAATCATTTGAGGAGCTTTACGCTCGACCTTTGCTAGAGAAAAGGCAGGGAAGGCGATGTCTCCCATTTCTGAGTTTTTAGGTGTTTCCAGTAAATTTAAAATAGCCTCTTGATCTAGGCTATCAATGACGCTAGCCAACTCGCTAGCAATCAATTCTTTTGTATTCATAAGGGCTCCTTTTGGGCTTTTTTACTATTTTAACACAATTTACTACATTTTTTGAGAAAGAAAAGAATTTTTTTGAATTATCTATTTTTTTTGGTATAATGTAGTTATAAAATAAATGTAAAACTTGTTATAAATATTCACTTAAGAGGATAATATGAGAAAAAGAGAACGGCATCAATTGATTAAAAAGATGATCACCGAAGAAAAACTTGGGACACAAAAAGAGATTCAAGATCGTTTAGAAGCTCGTAATGTTTATGTGACACAAACGACTTTGTCACGTGATTTGCGTGAAATCGGCTTGACCAAGGTTAAGAAAAATGATATGGTGTATTATGTACTAGCAAATGAGACAGATAAGATTGATTTAGTTGAGTTTTTGTCTCATCATTTAGAAGGTGTTGCAAGAGCTGAGTTCACATTGGTACTTCATACCAAACTTGGGAAAGCTGCAGTCTTAGCAAACATTGTAGATGCAAACAAGGATGAATGGATTTTAGGAACGGTTGCTGGTGCTAATACCTTATTGGTTATTTGTCGAGACCAGCACGTTGCCAAGCTGATGGAAGATCGTTTGCTAGATTTGATGAAAGATAAATAAGGTCTTGGGAGTTGCTCTCGAGACTTATTTTTAGCAAGGAGAGACGGAAAATGGCAACAGAAAAGCTATCACCCGGCATGCAACAGTATGTGGATATTAAGAAACAATACCCAGATGCTTTTTTGCTTTTTCGAATGGGTGATTTTTACGAGTTGTTCTATGAAGATGCAATTAATGCAGCGCAAATTTTAGAAATTTCCTTAACAAGTCGGAATAAAAATGCAGAAAATCCGATACCTATGGCAGGTGTCCCCTATCATTCTGCCCAACAGTATATCGATGTTCTGATTGAGCAGGGCTATAAAGTTGCCATTGCCGAACAGATGGAAGATCCCAAACAAGCGGTTGGTGTTGTCAAGCGAGAGGTGGTTCAGGTCATCACACCTGGAACGGTC
The DNA here is from genome assembly GCF_030528045.1 of Streptococcus sp. GTDB lineage: Bacteria > Bacillota > Bacilli > Lactobacillales > Streptococcaceae > Streptococcus. The sequence goes on along the minus strand of NZ_JAUMZR010000015.1, from coordinate 8,906 downwards.
GTTGATAGCAGTAAGCCCGATAGTCAGAATAATTTCTTGGTTGCCCTAGATCGTGATGGCAATCAATTTGGCTTAGCTTATATGGATCTAGTGACGGGTGATTTTTATGTGACGGGGCTATTGGATTTCACGTTGGTTTGTGGGGAAATCCGTAACCTCAAGGCTCGAGAAGTGGTGCTGGGTTATGACTTGTCTGAGGAAGAAGAACAAATCCTCAGCCGTCAGATGAATTTGGTGCTTTCTTATGAGAAGGAAGGCTTTGAGGATATTCATTTACTAGATCCACGATTGGCAGCTGTGGAGCAAGCGGCAGCTAGTAAGCTACTCCAGTATGTTCACCGGACCCAGATGCGGGAATTGAATCACCTTAAACCAGTTATTCACTATGAAATCAAAGATTTCTTGCAGATGGATTATGCGACCAAGGCTAGTCTGGATTTGGTTGAGAATGCCCGTTCAGGCAAGAAGCAAGGCAGTCTTTTCTGGCTTTTAGATGAAACCAAAACAGCTATGGGCATGCGGCTCTTGCGTTCTTGGATTCATCGTCCTTTGATTGATAAGGAGCGAATCGTCCAACGTCAAGACGTGGTGCAGGTCTTTCTTGACCACTTCTTTGAGCGCAGCGATTTAACGGATAGCCTCAAGGGTGTTTATGATATCGAACGCTTGGCTAGTCGGGTTTCTTTTGGAAAGACTAATCCAAAGGATCTCTTTCAGTTGGCGACCACCTTATCCAATGTACCACGGATTCGTGCGATTTTAGAAGGTATGGAGCAGCCTGCTCTGGGCTATCTTATCGCACAGTTGGATGCCATTCCTGAGTTGGAGAGCTTGATTAGTGCTGCCATTGCTCCTGAAGCTCCTCACGTGATTACGGAAGGTGGCATTATCCGTACGGGATTTGATGAGACCTTAGACAAGTATCGTCGTGTGCTCAGAGAAGGGACTAGCTGGATTGCTGAGATTGAGGCTAAGGAGCGGGAAAACTCTGGCATCAGCACGCTTAAGATTGACTACAATAAAAAGGACGGCTACTATTTCCATGTGACTAATTCGCAACTGGGAAATGTGCCAGCTCACTTTTTCCGCAAGGCAACGTTGAAAAACTCAGAACGCTTTGGTACCGAAGAATTAGCCCGTATCGAGGGGGATATGTTGGAGGCGCGTGAGAAGTCAGCCAATCTAGAATATGAAATCTTTATGCGTATCCGTGAGGAAGTCAGCAAGTACATCCAGCGTTTGCAGGCTCTAGCCCAAGGAATTGCGACCGTTGATGTCTTGCAAAGTCTGGCGGTTGTGGCTGAAACCCAGCATTTGATCCGACCTGAGTTTGGAGACGACTCACAAATCGCTATCCAGAAAGGTCGCCATGCTGTCGTCGAAAAGGTTATGGGAGCTCAGACCTATATTCCAAACAGTATCCAGATGTCAGAAGATACCAGTATTCAGCTGATTACGGGGCCCAACATGAGCGGGAAGTCCACCTATATGCGCCAACTAGCCATGACGGCGGTTATGGCCCAGATGGGTTCCTATGTTCCTGCTGAGAACGCCTACTTACCGATTTTTGATGCTATCTTTACCCGTATCGGAGCAGCAGATGACTTGGTTTCAGGTCAATCAACCTTTATGGTGGAGATGATGGAGGCTAACAATGCCATTTCGCATGCGACTAAGGACTCACTCATTCTCTTTGATGAATTGGGACGCGGAACTGCAACTTATGACGGGATGGCTCTTGCTCAGTCCATCATCGAATACATTCATGAACATATCGGAGCCAAAACCCTCTTTGCGACCCACTACCATGAGTTGACCAGTCTGGAGTCCAGCTTGAAAAACTTGGTCAATGTCCATGTGGCGACCTTGGAGCAGGATGGGCAGGTGACCTTCCTTCATAAGATCGAACCAGGACCAGCTGACAAATCCTACGGTATCCACGTTGCTAAGATCGCTGGCTTACCAGCAGAACTTTTAGCAAGGGCGGATAAGATTTTGACCCAACTGGAGAATCAAGGGAAGGAAAGTCCTGCTCCGATGAGACAAACAAGTGCTGTTACTGAACAGATATCACTCTTTGACGCGCCTGCAGAGCATCCTATCCTAGCAGAATTAGCTAAACTGGATGTGTACAATATGACACCTATGCAGGCTATGAATGTCTTGGTCGAGCTCAAACGAAAGTTATAAAAAGAGCCCACTCTCATTTTTGTGAGTGGGATTTTTCTATTACTTTTTATGAGCCAAGAGTTGATTGATGTGGTCTACTTTTTTAGCTTCTCTTTTATAGAGAATAACCCAGATGATAAGGTAGACGATCGCAAACTCTGGAATGAGCTGGAGATAGAAGGTCCAGTGGAAGGGGAACCAACCAGCCAGAGTCGCTAGTGGGACAAAGCCAGCCAGCATGAGGAAAAAATGGGAAATTGTTGCACGGAGTAAGCTCCAGTCACGGCTGAATAAACGACTGCCAAAGCTAAAGAGAACGCCGATAGCTGACCAGATAATCGTGCAGTAGAGCAAGACCAGAGCGCCGTGAACCTGATGTTGAACCATCGCTTGGCCGATGAGAGACTCGGGGCTTAGTGGGGCATAGGTATTTGGGGAATAAATGAGTGAAAAGAGGATAGAGAGGATGAGGCCGATAAGTACACCAGCGGCTGCATCGTGAAAGATTTGTTTTTTCATAGTTCTAATTTCTCCTTGATGGTTTTTAGGTAACGGCGTGAAGAGTAGGTGAAGCTTTCATTTTTTAGAAAGATTTCGACCAGGCCGTTGGGGGTTAGTTTGAGATGAGAGATAGAGTCAATATTAACGATTTCAGATTGGGAAATTTGGATAAAAGTGGTCGGCAAGAGTTCAAGAACCTGATAGAGTCGCAAATCAATGCTGTAGGTCTGACTGGCAGTTTCTGCTAGAACCTTTCGATTCTCGATATAGAAGCGCTGAATCTTACCAATTTCAACTAGATAGACCTGATCTTCAATCTTTCCTTTGATTGTTTCTTTTTGGTCAAGATTTTCTGCGAACTCGATGACTTTCTGGACTTTTTCGGTCGGCCGAGGAGCTTGGACAATCAGCTTTTCCTCCTTGTATGTCTCATTAATCTGTAGTTCTACTTTCATAAATTTCCCTCCTTTTCAGTTATACAAGGTTGTGATCACTTCCTGTACACCTTTATTAAACACTATTTTACGACCCATGGCAAGAGCTTTTGTCTATGTGGAGAGATTTGGAGTCTATGTGGTATTTGCTTTTTCTGGTAACATCTGAAATATGGTATAATAGCACTAATCAATTTCTAGGAAAATAGATACAGAAAGGGGCTGAAAGATGTCTCATATTATTGAATTGCCAGAAGTGTTGGCAAACCAGATCGCGGCAGGAGAGGTGATTGAACGTCCTGCCAGTGTGGTCAAAGAATTGGTAGAAAATGCCCTTGACGCGGGTTCTAGCCAGATTATCATTGAGATCGAGGAATCCGGTCTCAAGAAAATCCAAATCACCGATAATGGTCATGGAATTGCTCACGATGAGGTGGAATTGGCCTTGCGTCGACATGCGACCAGTAAGATAAAAAATCAAGCAGACCTCTTTCGGATTCGGACGCTTGGTTTTCGTGGTGAAGCCCTGCCCTCTATCGCTTCTGTCAGTGTCTTGACTCTATTGACAGCGGTGGATGGTGCGAGTCATGGGACTAAGCTCGTTGCGCGTGGGGGTGAAGTTGAGGAAGTCATCCCAGCGACTAGTCCTGTAGGAACCAAGGTTTGTGTGGAGGACCTCTTTTTCAACACGCCTGCCCGTCTCAAGTATATGAAGAGCCAGCAAGCGGAGTTGTCTCATATCATTGATATTGTCAACCGTCTGGGCTTGGCCCATCCGGAGATTTCCTTCAGTTTGATTAGTGATGGCAAGGAAATGACGCGGACAGCAGGGACTGGTCAACTGCGTCAAGCCATCGCAGGGATTTATGGTTTGACGAGTGCCAAGAAGATGATTAAAATTGAGAATTCTGACTTAGATTTCGAAATTTCAGGTTTTGTGTCTCTGCCTGAGTTAACTCGAGCTAATCGCAACTATATCAGCCTCTTCATCAATGGCCGTTATATCAAGAACTTTCTACTAAATCGCGCTATTCTTGACGGTTACGGAAGCAAACTCATGGTAGGGCGTTTTCCACTGGCTGTCATTCACATCCATATTGACCCCTATCTAGCTGATGTCAATGTGCATCCAACCAAACAAGAAGTGCGGATTTCTAAGGAAAGAGAACTGATGGCGCTGCTTTCAGAAGCTATTTCAAATAGTCTCAAGGAACAAGCCTTGATTCCTGATGCTTTAGAAAATCTTGCCAAGTCGACCGTGCGCAATCATCAAAAGGTAGAGCAAACTATTCTCCCACTCAAAGAAAATACGCTTTACTATGAAAAAACAGAACTCTCAAAACCTAGTCAAGCTGAGGTGGCTGACCACCAGGTTGAATTAACTGAGGAGGGTAGGGACCTAACCCTGTTTGCTAAAGAAACTTTGGACCAATTGACTAAGCCAGCAAAACTGCATTTTGCAGAGAGAAAGCCTGCTAACTACGACCAACTAGACCATCCAGAGTTAGATCTAGCTAGCCTCGATAAGGCTTATGATAAGCTGGAGCGAGAAGAAGCGTCCAGCTTCCCAGAGTTGGAGTTTTTCGGACAAATGCACGGGACTTATCTCTTTGCCCAAGGGCGAGATGGGCTTTATATCATAGACCAGCATGCGGCGCAGGAACGAGTTAAGTACGAGGAATACCGAGAAAGCATCGGCAATGTTGACCAGAGTCAGCAACAACTCCTAGTTCCCTATATCTTTGAATTTCCTGCGGATGATGCCCTTCGTCTCAAGGAAAGAATGCCTCTCTTAGAGGAAGTAGGTGTCTTTCTAGCAGAGTACGGAGAAAATCAATTTATCCTGCGTGAGCATCCTATCTGGATGGCCGAAGAGGAAATCGAATCAGGCATCTATGAAATGTGTGATATGCTCCTCTTGACCAAGGAAGTTTCGATCAAGAAATACCGAGCAGAGCTGGCTATTATGATGTCCTGCAAGCGGTCTATCAAGGCAAACCATCGCATCGATGACCACTCAGCCAGACAACTCCTCTATCAGCTCTCTCAATGTGACAATCCTTACAACTGTCCCCACGGACGCCCTGTTTTGGTGCATTTCACCAAGTCGGATATGGAAAAGATGTTCCGACGCATTCAGGAGAATCATACCAGCCTCCGAGAGTTGGGGAAATATTAAGAACACAAAAAGCCTTTGTTCCTTTTCGAACAAGGCTTTTTAGTTTTTCTAAAGTGGGAACTTGATTGGACATGGGCAGCTTGACACGAAGTTTACACTCGCTTGACAAGACCAGTCCTATAAAAAGTGTTGTGAAAACTGAACTAGGTAATTCAAGATTTTGTAGAGTCGTCTTTGTCGGAAGGATTCTCAGGACCAATTACCTTATCAAGATAACGTTGTTTGGTTTTGAGAGCCTTGCTGATAGCAATCGCTGAAGCAATCAAAAGAACGAAGGTCAGCCAAATCCAGGCGGTGAACTCGGCTGGTAAACTCGAACCAGCTAAAAAGAGATAGATAGCCAGAGCCAAGACGAAAATATAAATCACTTGCCAGAGACCAAAGGATTTAACCTCTTTATAGTATTTGTCCTTGTCTTCCTCCAAGATCACTTCTGTAGAAGCTTTTTCAGAGTTTTCATCCAGTAGTAGATAGTCAGTTGTTACTTGGAAAATCTTGCTTAATTCAATGATTTTTTCGATTTCTGGAAGGACTTGTCCAGACTCCCATTTTGAGATGCTTTGCCGAGAAACATTGATTTGTTCTGCTAGCTTTTCCTGGGACCAACCTTTTTCCTTTCTGAGTTCAAATAGTTTTTCTGCGAGTTTCATGATTCTATCCTCCTTTTTCTACTTCTATCCTAACAATTTTTACTTATAATGAGAATACAATCTCCTGTACTATTTGTCAACCAGAGGTTGCACCTTTTGTTGCAGTCTGTTTTGGGGGAATATGGTATACTAGATAGGCAAAATAATGGAGAAAAAACTATGTACGAATATCTAAAAGGAATCATTGCCAAAATCACTGCCAAATATATCGTTCTTGAAACCAACGGTATCGGTTATATCTTGCATGTAGCCAATCCCTATGCTTACTCAGGCCAGGTCAATCAAGAGACACAAATTTATGTGCACCAAGTTGTCCGTGAGGACGCACATCTGCTTTATGGTTTTCGATCAGAAGATGAGAAAAAGCTCTTTCTCAGCTTGATTTCGGTTTCTGGGATTGGTCCTGTGTCAGCTCTTGCTATTATCGCAGCCGATGACAATGCTGGCTTGGTTCAAGCAATCGAGACTAAGAACATCACCTACTTGACTAAGTTCCCTAAAATCGGTAAGAAAACTGCCCAGCAGATGGTGCTGGACTTGGAAGGAAAGGTAGTTGTGGCTAGTGATGACCTTCCTGCCAAGGTGGCAGTGCAAACCAGCGTTGAAAACCAAGAACTGGAAGAAGCTATGGAAGCCATGTTGGCACTGGGTTACAAGGCGACCGAACTTAAGAAAATCAAGAAATTCTTTGAAGGAACGACGGATACAGCTGAGAACTATATCAAGTCGGCCCTTAAGATGTTGGTCAAATAGGAGATTTTTATGACAAAACGCTGTGGTTGGGTTAAAATGAACAACCCATTATATGTGGCCTATCATGATGAAGAGTGGGGTCAACCCCTTCATGATGACCGTGCTCTTTTTGAGTTGCTTTGTTTGGAAACTTACCAGTCGGGTCTATCTTGGGAAACGGTACTAAACAAACGCCAAGGATTCCGAGAAGCATTTCATGGCTATCAAATTCAAGCGGTCGCGGAAATGACAGATGGGGAGTTGGAAGCATTGTTAGAGAATCCAGCCATCATCCGAAATCGTGCCAAGCTCTTTGCGACGCGTGCCAACGCCCAAGCATTTTTACAAATCCAGAAAACCTTTGGCTCTTTTGACGCTTATCTCTGGTCCTTTGTTGAGGGGAAAACGATCGTGAATGGTGTTCCTGACTATCACCTAGCGCCTGCTAAAACAGCCTTGTCTGAAAAGTTATCTCAAGATCTCAAAAAACGAGGATTCAAGTTCACAGGTCCAGTCGCCGTTTTAGCTTTTCTACAAGCAGCAGGTTTGATTGACGACCACGAAAATGATTGTGAGTGGAAAAGCGGAAGTTAGTGAGTCCAAGCGTCTAACTATCTGAGAATATAGAAAAAAGCTGAGAGATTTATCTCAGCTTTTTGATTATATGCTAGTAATTTTTATAGTGCAGTAAGAAATGTCAGTCCACCTAAGACAACGCCGGCTGAGTTTGGAATAATTAGTATCCAATCCTTCTTAGGTTCTTTTGTCCATCCGTAAATAACCCAAATTAAACAAGATACTGCTGCGGATAAAGGCTGGAATGGTTGAGCTTTGTTGCCTTGTAAATTGGCAAAAATTTGTGGGATGTAGGCGATAAATACAATAATCCCGATAAAGGCCCGATTGAACCGACAATTTGATTTATTTTTTGTTTAGTCATATACACCTCCTTCAAAAAGATATCATAGAAATAAGCAAAATGCAATAAATTCAGACATAAATTGTAACGAAAATCAATACCAAAGCACAAAAATGGAGAAATTGTTTATTTTTTGTTATAGTCAAAGCGAATGACTTGCTCCTGTGCATCTACATAGGCGTGAACGCCAAAGGGAACAATGGCTCTTGGCGTTGCGTGGCCGACATTCAGATTATAGACAATCGGGATATTGTTATCAATGATATCCAATAGTGCCTCTTTATAGTCGTTATAGAAAGTTTCATCCATAGGTTTTCCGACCAAGAGTCCACTGATGACCTCAAATACCCCAGTTTCTTTCAAAGTCTGCAACATTGTTTTGAAGTTTTCCGGCTCAGGTTTTTCTTCGCTTGTTTCTAGCAAGAGAATCTTTCCTTCCCAGTTGGATAAGTCAGGGAAGAGTTTGTACTTTTGGCAGAGCTCCGTGCTGTCTGCGTATCGAGAGTTGTCAAAGATATCATAAAGAGATTCAAGACAACCGCCGAGAATTTCTCCCTCAAACTGAGCACTTCCTTGCAACAAGTCAAAACCAGTATTTGCATGACTGACACGAGCTGTTCCCAGAGCCTTGGGACTAAAATCAGTCCGTTCCTCATACCAAACGTCGCTAGGGCGGATTTCTGAGATTCTTCCTGTCTTGATCAATTCTTTAAAGTAGTGAAAGCTATAGGGCAACATCTCCTTGTCCAATTCACAAATGTCTGCTAGAAAGGATTGCCCATAAAAAGTCTTGACCCCTAGTTTGTGCAACATAAGGTGGTTCATAGTGGTATCTGAGAAACCAAGAAAAATCTTTTGTTTGATAACTTTTTGAAGCTGATCGTTTTCAAAAAGGTAGGGTAGCAAGCGATAGGTATCATCCCCACCGATGGCGCATAGGATCATGTCGATGCTATCGTCCGAAAAGGCCTGCATCAAATCCTCTGCACGTGCCTCCGGATGGTCCTTGATAAAGTCTAACCCTTTTAGCGAATGGGGCAAAAAGACAGGATTGAGTCCCAAATCCTTGAGACGTTGGAGACCCGAGTCGACTTCGTGTTTGACAAAATCCTCTCCGATAACACCACTAGACAAACTAACGATACCAATAGTAGAAACCATATCTCATCCTCCTAGAAATAGATTGAGCCTATTTTATCATAAATGGTGAGAGAAAACTATAAGAATGAAACTCAGAAGTGCTATTGGATCTTAAGAAAGCAAGTGAAAAAGGGCTCTATGTCAACTGTAGTGGGTGACCTATAACTAAGCACGAGAGGAGA
>NZ_JAUMZR010000014.1:0-41138 GCF_030528045.1 Streptococcus sp. | reverse complement strand
GTTCGTCTCCTCTCGTGCTTAGTTATAGGTCACCCACTACAGTTGACATAGAGCCATAATAAAAGAGGCTCAAATCGAGCCTCTTCGTTTCATTCATTAGTTTGGATAGATGTATGTTACGTAACCTTCAGAAGTTGTAGTTGGGTTGAACCATCCACGTTTGTTACCGATTGTACGATCTCCACCATAGTTTGATTCTGATACTTGAATGCTAGTTGATGATGAAACTGCTGTAACAACCGCTACGTGTCCATATCCACCGTCATTCCAACATGCAATCGCACCAACTTGTGGAGTTGATCCAGTACGGAATCCTGCAGCTGCTGCACTTGTAGCCCACTGCGCTCCGTTACCCCAGTAATCTCCAACCCAAGGTGCTAATGTTTTAGCTCCCCAAGTACATTCTCCAGTTGGATAACTTGAAGCATTTGTACTGTATGTTGGACGCTGTCTTGTTGGAGTTGGAGCAGGTACTGGAGTGTAGCTTGAATCATCATCTGATGAAGAGCTTGAAGTTGCTTGCACTTGATCTGAAAGTGTTGTATTTCCAGAAGCAACAACTGATTGTTGTTGACTTGTTTGACGTGCTTTATAAGCCGCTTCTGCTTCAGCTGCTGCTTTTGCTTCTGCCTCTGCTGCTGCTTTTTGTTCCAATAAAGTAGCTTTATCACTTTCTGCAGTAGCTTTCTCTGCAGCAAGGTTTAACTCAGCAACTTTCAACTCTGCTTGTTTTGTTGTCAATGCTTGTGCATCGTCAGCAAGCGTTTGTTGGTTCGCAATGACAGTGTTGATTGCTTCATTATTTGCAACCTGTTTTTCAGCGATAGATTTCTTATCAGCTTTCTGTTGTTCCAACATTTTATTGTTAGCTGATACAATCTCGCTCATTGCTGCAACACGTGAAATAGCTTCTGTAATTGATTTTGAATTTACAATTGTATTGATGTAGCTAGTTGCTGCACCGTTAGTTTGTGCGCTACGTGCTTGTTTCTCCAAAGATTCATTACGAGCAACAATGTTCTTAGAGAGCTCTGTAATTTCTCCTTCAAGTTTTTTAGATTCAGCTTGTAGAGTTTCATTCTCAGCTTCCAAGTTCGTTTGTTGAGTTTGGATAGCTGTAACTTGCGTTTGGATTTCATCTACTTGTTTTTGAGCTTCTTTTTGTTGAGATGTCAAATTACTAATCTTACTATCTTGAGCAGCAATCTTTTCATCAGTTGTTTCAGCGTGGACAGTTGTCAATACCGCCGCTTGAGACACTAATACTGTACTTAATAAAAGTGACGCTAAGATTTTTTTCTTCATATTGTGTAGATACTCCTTCTATTTAAGACATTACTAGTATACCAAAAAAAGACATAATAAATATTACGCCTTTGTTACATTTTTATTTCTTTCTTATAGATAACATTTTTCAAAAATATATTGGAAAATAAGCATCCATAAAAAGTTTAAAATCATTGATGGGACAAGGCTGTAGACGATGAAAATTGGCATCGATTCTATTGTCAATCCCATAGCAAGAGCAAGGAGGTAGCTCCCCATATCAAATAGGAAACTCATCACAACTATTGTTAACATTCTTGTCCAACGGTTTAGCAAAATTACACTATTAAATTTATGGAGCGAAGCACCTATCAAGATAAATAGAAGTGTCGCAATTCCTATCAAGTGGAAAAAATAGATATCGTACACCAAACCCACTATACAGCAATAAGCTAGATAGAGATATTCTGAAACCTCAATTGTCTCAAACAAGAGAAATAAAAACAGAAAATGACTTGCTAAATGAAAGTGAGGGAAGAAGGATCCCGCTAATTGTCCAATATGTGCATCAATTAGTACGACAAAAGGGAGTAAAAAGAAAATACCAATTTGTTTTAACAGTCTCATTGCTAATTCCCCACTAACTCTACCACATGAAGATTTTTGGTGTCAGCACTTAACTTGACTGTTACTTCCTTTGTTAGATAATCACTGCTGTGTGTTGTAGCAACAACCTCTCCAACAGGGATATCCTTAACATTAAAGTTTCCGAGCCCCCCTGTAGTCACCTTGTCTCCCGCGCTAATGTCGCTGTTGCTGTTTAATTGACTAATTTTAAGCAGTTCAGACTCCTTATCATAACCAATGATAATCCCGTAAATTTCAGTATAACCATGCAGAATTTTAACAGAGATTTTGTCTGAATTTTCGGTGTTTGTCAATAGATTGACCGTTGTTGAATGATCCTCCACCTTTGAAACACTACCAATCAAACCCCCGTTTGCAATGGCCAACATATTTTCAGAAGCTCCTTTTGAACTTCCCACATCAATTGTCAACTCTTGTTTCCAAGATACTGGAGCTCGCATAATCACATCTGCTGCAATGGTTTTTGTAGCCTGCAATTTTGACTTCATATCCAGCAACTGACGTAGTTGTTCATTTTCATTTTTTAAACTTTCTGATTGATTAGACTCCACCTCTAGTTGATAGAGCTGTTTCTTTAGACTCTCATTTTCATTGTAAGTCTGCGTCAAATGTCCCAAATCCGATTTGAAAGTATCAAACCACTGAAAGGGTTTTTGAACAATTCTATCTACTAATGAAATCCCATCTCCTAGTTTCGTCACAATAGCGCTTGAATAGGTTGTCACTAATAGAACAGAAACTGCCAGAACTGTGACAAAAACGATAATTAGATATTTTGATTTTTTAAAACGGTTCATATTCCTACCTTTATACTAAAAACCTGCTACTGTGAGCTTCTTATCAATCCTACAAACCTGCTAAGATTTTAAGAAAAATAAGAAACATCCCAGTACCAAAATCACAAGAATTGCCAGTGTATCCTTTTGACTCCATCTCAACTGTCTATACTGACTTCTACCCTTTCCTCCTTGATAACCACGCGCTTCCATGGCTATTGCCAATGAATCTGCACGCTTTAAGCTCGTCGCAAAAAGAGGAATTAAAATTGGAATCATAGCCTTTGCCTTTTGCACGATGCTACCTTCGCCAAAGTCAACTCCACGGGCTTTTTGAGCATTCATAATTCTCGTCGTGTCATCCATCAAGGTTGGAACAAAACGCAAACTCATTGATAACATGAGACCAATTTCATGAACGGGAACTTTCACGCGTTTCAGAGGCGCAAAAAGAGCTTCAACTGCAGCTGCCAGGCTCAAAGGCATGGTCGTTAAGGTTAGCAAGGTTGAAAAGAAAATAATCAACACAAAACGACAGAAAATGATTCCTGCTTGTTGCAAAGCATAATCCGTTATTCTTATAAAAGAAAACTCAAATAGGACATTTCCACTTGAAATGAAAAAGAATTGAAAAAGAGTCGTAAAAGCAATCAGGAAGAACATGGATTTTAATCCCTGAACGAAAAATGAGAGGGAAACGCCTGACAAAGCGATAAATATACCTGTCGTTACAAACAGAATGACATTGGTGAGGGGATTATTGGCCCAAAATACAATCAAAATCAACAGGATCATAGCGAGCAATTTGCTACGGGGATCCAAGCGATGAATGATGGAATCCCCCGGTATATAACGCCCTAAAATCATACTATCCATTTAGCGACTCCTTAAACTCCTCTATCTTGATTGGCAGTTTTTTAAAAGCTACACCCCTATCTGCCAAACGTTTACAAAATGCTGTGATTTTAGGCACACCTAACTGCACCTTTTCCATAGAGGCTACATCTTGGAAAACATCACTCGGTTTACCACTTTTGACTAAACGCCCCTTTTCCATAACATAAACCTGATCAGCATACGTAGCTACATCATCCATCAAATGCGTTACTAGAACGATTGTCATTCCAGAAAGGTGGAGTTTTTTAAACAAGGTCATCAATTCTTTTCTGCCCAGAGGATCTAGCCCTGCTGTAGGCTCGTCCAAAACTAAGACAGTTGGCTCCATGGCTAGCATACCTGCTATAGCTACACGTCTCATCTGACCCCCCGAAAGTTCAAAGGGACTGCGCTCAAAGAGTGACTCATCAATGCCTACCAAGGCTAACTTTTCACGCGCAATTTTCTTAGCCTCTTCCTCAGAAACTCCAAAATTTTGCGGTCCAAATGCAACATCTTTCAAAACAGTCTCTTCGAAAATCTGATTTTCAGCAAATTGAAACACTAGACCAACTTGCTTTCGAATCTGACGAATTTCTTTATTGGTTGATGTAGGGGTAATGACGGTATCGAAAACTCGAACAGAACCCTTACTTGGTACCAATAGGCCATTTAAAAGCTGTAAAATCGTTGATTTCCCACTACCTGTGTGCCCTACTAAAGCTGTATAGGAACCATCCTCAATCGTCAAAGAAACATCAGTCAAGGCTGATGAAGATAGGGGAGTCCCCTCTTGATAAGTAAAGCTCACATTTTCTAGAGTAATTCCCATAGCTTGTCCTCTAGCTCTCCTTCTGTCAAATAGCCATCCGGCAACTGATAACCAGTCTCTCTCAAAGATTCTCTCAATTGATTAGTAAAAGGTTCATCCAACCCTATCTGGTCAAGGTCAGCCCGAGAAAAAAGTTCTCTTGGGCTGCTGGTTGACTCCACTTGGCCTTTTTTCATGACCAAGACACGGTCACTCATCGCAACTTCTTCCAAGTCATGTGTAATGGAGACGACTGTCATCTGATGGTCTTTTCGAATCTCTTGAACTGTCTGAATCAGTTCTCTTCGTCCCTCGGGGTCCAACATACTTGTAGCCTCATCTAGAATTAAAATAGCTGGCCTCAGGGCAACAACTCCTGCAATGGCCACACGTTGTTTTTGGCCACCAGATAAACGAGCTGGTTCTCTCTTCTTAAAGTCCAGCATCCCCACCAACTCCAAAGATTCAGTCACTCTCTTCTTCATTTCTTCACGAGGAAGTCCCTGATTTTCTAAACCAAAGGCGACATCATCTTCAACAGTTGCCCCCACAAATTGGTTATCTGGATTTTGAAAAACCATACCAATTTGACGGCGTAAGTCCCAAACGTTCTCAGAGGACAGCAATTGCCCATCTATCCAGATTTCCCCAGACTCTGCTTCAAGCAATCCATCAATCAAACGGATAGTTGTCGATTTTCCACTCCCATTATGACCTACAATCGACAGCCATTCTCCCCGTTTCACGTGAAACGAGACATTATTAACGTCATAATGATCCTGGTCTTCCTTATAACGAAAAGACAGATCTTTTACTTCAATAATCGATTTCATTTCGAACCAAATGTCCCTTTGAATACATGAGCGCTACCCTTGAAATAATCATAACCAGAGTAGATAGTGAAAAACAAAGCGATATGAAGCAACAACTGACCAATTAAATTCCAATGTAAGAGCAAAAAGATAATGGCAAACATCTGACTAAAGGTTTTGATTTTCCCTGGCATCGCCGCTGCTAGAACTATCCCTCCCGTCTCAACAAGCAACAAGCGCAAGCCTGTCACCGCAAGTTCACGACAGATGATAATAGCAACAACCCAAGCTGGAGCCATACCTAACTCAATCAACATGATAAAAGCTGACATAACCAACAGCTTATCGGCCATCGGATCAGCAAACTTTCCAAAGTTGCTGACTACATTCCATTTACGAGCAAGGTAACCATCAAGATAATCTGTTATACTAGCAACTGCAAAGATGATCGCTGCTAGCAAATGACTGCCTTGTGAATGGCCCAAAGTCAAAATAAGGATAAAGAGAGGTATAAAGAGAATTCTACCAATAGTTAATACATTAGGAATTTGTTCTTTTTTCATTGATTTTTCCTTAATCTGTAGTAAATGTAAGTGTTACAGTTCCAGTCTGAGTTGTCAGCTTCGAAGTATCAATCGTTTGATTGTCCACAGTCACAGTAACTCCCTTCACTACACCTAAAGTAATGGTAACGGGATTCTTAGTTGAAACTGTTGTTTTTGCATTCTTATTGTCTGCGGATAGTGTCACACCACCCTCCAGCTCACTTCCTGAAACACTTACCCAACAACTAGCTTCATCTGAAACTGCCAATTGAACAGTAGCGGTTTCCTTACTCGTTTTATACCGAGCTTCAATGCGGTTTCCTTCACCTAACACTGTAATAGTTGATTCCGTAGTAGAAGACGAGCTAGACGTCTGACTACTAGAAGATGAGCTAGATGAAGTTGTTGAACTAGTTGAGCTCACAACACTATAATTAGCTGAAGAAGGACTTGGCTGAGTTTGGATGTAGTTCCAAACATAGTAAGTGACAAAAATTAAAATTGACAAAGCAAATAGGACGAAATAAAACAAGGGGAGATAAGACGTTTTTTTCTTATTTGATCGTCTGCGACCAGACAAGTCTTCTTCATCGACATCTACCTCTTCATAAGTGATCATACTACCTGAATCATAAGCATCCAAAACAATTCTTTCATCTAACTCTACTGCCCAAGCATATTTTCTTAAAAAAGAACGAGCGTAGAAAGTACTAGGAAGTTGATCAAAATCATCTGCCTCCATAGCTTCTAGAAAATGCAACTGAATTTCAGTTTTTTCCTGTAATTCTTCCAGACTCAATCCCTGGTTAATTCTGGCTAAACGTAGAACCTCGCCAATTGTTTTTTTTCTCATACGTACCATTCCTTCTTTCTAATATTAGTCATCTTTTAAGCTGGAAAGATTGTAAAATCAACTAGATCACCATTATCAATCAAACGATGTCCAGCTTCTAGAACATCCTCCAAAGTAATTTCCTGTAAAATTTTCGGAAAATCAAAAATTGTTTCTCCTCGATCCATCGGATCGTATTGAGTTGCAATAAATTCCAAAGAGTTCATGCTACTGAAAAACTCACCAAATATCTCACTCTTAACAAGATCTAAATGCTCCTCGGTAATATCCGCATCACCACTAAACTGACGAATCGCTTTCCGAAATTGATGCGACAGAGAAACAGGCTCTTTGGTGTCCATTGTCAATATCACAAAATGAAAGCGACTATTGACCTCAACCTCAAGTGACAATGACGTGTCTAACTTCCCAGACTCATATAACCTTTGAAAACGATCAGAAGTCCAACCAAACATCATCGTAAATAGTAATTTCAATAAAATATTGTAACGATAAGACTCAGCTTCTGTTATTTGCCCATTACCTCTAATCGCAACAGCAAGTTTGGGTGAAGAAACTTCCATCCGAAGACTATCTGTTTGCTTCACAGGCTGCAAAAGGAGTTGCTCTTTTGAAACCGTAAACTGGTTTGAAATTTCCTTTCCCTTTTTCGAAAAGTATTCCTCAACAACTTTTACATCAATATTTCCAACTAAAAACAGTGACATATTGACAGGTTTGTAAAACTCTGTAAAGTTCTCTTTTAAATTTGAAACTTGAATCTCAGAAATTGATTTTTCACTTCCAACAATATCTGTTGCTAAAGGAGTATCAGGATAAAGGTTGGCTAATGTTGCAAAAAACAAACGCGAGTCTGGATCATCTTGGTACATTTCTCGTTCTTGATGGATAATAGCCTGTTCCCTCAAAACAGACTCTTCTGTAAAATGAACATCTCCGACTAACTCATCTAGCAAATCTAAATTCTTTAATAGATGGTCAATTGTTGAAAAAAGATAGCTGGTCTTAGTAAAGCTTGTAAAGGCATTACTATCCGCACCTAATCGAGTAAATGCAGCCATTATATCCTCAGAGTTTTCTCTTTCAAACAATTTATGTTCAAGAAAATGTGCAATTCCTGCTGGATGATGACGTAAACCTTTTTCCAAGCTTGTATAAGTTGCATCTACAGAACCAAATTGAACTGTTACAATCCCATAAACCTCATTGAAATCTTGTTTAGGGAGTAAAGAAACTGTCAATCCATTTGACAATTGTGTTTTGTAGACTGTTTCCTTTACAGCAGGATAGTATTTTTCTTCAAAAGTAACCTTTGTCATTCTACTCCTTCCATAAAGTAAATCGCTTGTAACTTCAAACTATTGGCAGCTTTACATACAGCTTCTTTATCAACACTCTCTAATTTTGCCACCAATCGATCCATATCAAAGCTTGGTTTTCCAAATAGAGCATTCAAATAGACTCTTTCAACTAGGGTCTGTTGATTATCTTGAGCCATCAACAAAGATCGTCGAATCATCTCCTTGGTTTGTTCAAGTTCAAAATCTGTAAAGTTACCCTTTTTCAGATCTAGCAATTGATGATTCATCATTTTTCTAGCCTGATTTCGATTTTCTCTATCGATACCCGCATACATCCTTAACAGACCACTAAACAAATCCAATTGACTAGAGACTGTATAAGCTATTCCAGCATTTTCACGAACGTTTGTAAAAAGTTTCGAATGTGCAAATTCACCCAACAAACCATTCATAACAAGAATGGGCAAATGCTCATCATCACCATATTTTACAGGAGAATGATACCCTAATTCCAAAATAGATTGCCCAACATTCCTCTGAACCATTCCTTTTCGTAGGACATTTGAATAAGATTGATGGTACTGGATAGTGACGCCGTTCTCTCTAGCTGTAAAGGGTAATGACTTCAGTGATTCTGTAATTTCTACTTCGTTGAAATCACCTAAGAAAAAGAAATCAATACGATCATTCTTCAGAGCATTTTGAAAGCACGTGTAGCTACTTTCTGGAGACTCATTTGAAATGCTATTTCGTAAATCACTGTATCTCAATTGAAGACGCTCATCATGGAAGAACAAGCTATCCAACTCCTTATGAGCAAAATAAAATGAATCATCCATGTCAGTAGCTAAACTAGCCAACAACTGTTTTCTTTCAATTTCAAATAAGGCTGGCTCAAAAGCACCATCTTGAACTAAGGGAGCAAATAAAGTCTGTTTCACCAATTCCAAAATTCGAGAAGTCAAGACATTCTTTTTACTTAAAAAATCATCCCTCACATAAGCAAATGTTAAATCAAGAATATGTGCCTGTCCCCTACGATAAGCACTTGTGGAAATATCTGTTCCATATAAACTTGCCAAGTATCTGCGAAATGCTTGTGATGTGGGATAAGCTTGATTTGCCGTCTCCAACATACTCGCACTTAACATGCGTCCTGCTATTGTCTCAAGAGATAAGGGAGCAGTAAAACGAATAGTGATTTTATTTGTTTTAAACTTTTTGGATTGAACAAAATGTGCTGAAATTCCAGGCACTAACTCCATACCTTACCTCCTTACATATAGAGTTCTATTATACCACGAAAATCAAAATTTTTCTTGTTCTCTTTATAGCTTTAAAGAGTAAAACCGTTTTCATTTCAGCTAACTTTCCTCCAGCTATTTCAGGGAAAATATGGTATAATACCAAAGATTGAGGTGAATTATGGAATACAAATTATTTGAAGAATTTATTACGCTCCAAGCCCTCCTAAAAGAACTTGGAATTATACAAAGCGGTGGTGCTATCAAATCCTTTTTAATGGATCATCAAGTTTACTTTAATGGTGAGTTAGAAAGTAGACGTGGAAAAAAAATCCGTATTGGAGATACGATTGACATTCCTGATTTAAAGATTGACATCACCTTGACACAACCAAGTTTAAAAGAGCAAGAAGAGTATCAAACAGATAAGATTGAGAAAGAGCGAATTGCTAAACTTGTCAAAGAGATGAATAAAGGTATCAAGAAAGAAAAACAAAAAACTTCTTCATCGCCTAAAACCAAACAAGTTCCACGTTTTCCAGGAAGATAACCATGTGGCTCCAACATTTAACAATTAAAACCTTTCGAAACTACAAAGAGGCAAAAATTGATTTCAATCCAAAATTAAATGTCTTCCTAGGTCAAAATGCACAAGGAAAAACCAATATTCTAGAAGCAATCTATTTCTTAGCCTTGACACGTAGTCATCGGACTCGTACAGATAAAAATCTCATTCATTTTGATAACGAGCAACTCCATCTTTCTGGCTTGCTACAGAAGAAAACAAGCTCTATCCCTCTAGAAATTGATTTAACACCAAAAGGGCGTGTGACTAAGGTCAATCACTTAAAACAAGCGCGCCTATCAGACTACATTGGACATATGAATGTTGTCCTCTTCGCACCTGAAGATCTCCAGCTAATTAAAGGAGCGCCTTCTGTCCGTCGAAAGTTTATAGACATTGAACTGGGACAAATAAAACCAATCTACTTGTCAGACTTGTCAAACTACAACCATATACTCAAGCAGAGAAATACCTACCTAAAATCCAGCCAGAAGATTGACGAAACATTTCTGTCAGTCTTAGATGATCAGTTAGTAGAGTATGGTTGTCGCGTTATAAAGCATCGGATAAAATTCATTAAAGACTTAGAGAAATTTGGTCAAAAAAAACACTTAGAAATTTCAAATAAATTAGAAGAGTTGTCAATATTTTATCAATCATCTGTCAACTTCACTGATGAAGAACAGCTAACACGTTCTTTTAAAATTGCTTTGGAGAAAAGCAGATCCAGAGACTTATTTAAAAAGAATACTGGAGTTGGCCCTCATCGAGATGATATTTCTTTTTATATCAATGGTATGGATGCTAGTTTTGGAAGCCAAGGTCAACATCGTAGTCTAGTACTTTCTATCAAACTAGCAGAGATTGAGCTAATGGAAAGTATTACAAACGAGCCTCCGATACTACTGCTTGATGATGTTATGAGCGAACTTGACAATACACGGCAACTAAAATTACTAGAAACCATTTCTCAATCTATCCAAACCTTTATTACAACAACAAGTTTAGACCACTTACAAAACTTGCCAGAAAACCTTAGTATTTTCAATATTCAAAACGGTAAAATTTCTGTAAATCAAAATTGACAATACTGTAAACAAAAAGAACTCCTGAAAATCAGGAGTTCTTTTTTACTTCCTACATAGAGTAGTTTGGTGCTTCATTAGTAATTTGTACATCATGAGGATGACTTTCTTTTAGACCAGCCCCAGACATTTCAATAAATTGAGCGTTGTCGTGTAATTCTTTAAGGTTAGCTGCACCACAGTAACCCATACCAGAGCGAATACCACCAATCATTTGGAAGACAATATCAGCTGCTGCGCCTTTATAGGCAACACGTCCTTCAATTCCTTCTGGAACAAGTTTGTTTGCTTCATTGACAGAACCTTGGAAGTAACGGTCACTTGAACCTTTCTTCATTGCAGCGATTGATCCCATACCACGGTAGGTCTTAAACTTACGTCCTTGGAAGATTTCCGTTTCACCTGGTGCTTCGTCTGTTCCAGCAAACATTGATCCAAGCATAACCGCATTTCCACCTGCAGCAAGGGCTTTTACAATATCTCCAGAATACTTGATTCCACCATCAGCAATGATTGTTTTTCCATATTCACGCGCAACTGCTGCTGCATCATAGATTGCTGTCACTTGTGGGACACCAACCCCTGCAATCACACGAGTGGTACAGATAGAACCTGGTCCAATACCGACTTTGACAACATCTACACCTGCATCATAAAGAGCACGCGCACCTTCTGCAGTGGCAATATTACCCGCAATCAAAGTGCGGTCTGGGAAGTGAGCACGAATTTCAGCAATTTTACGTAGAACACCAGCAGAGTGACCATGGGCAGTATCAATAACAATTGCGTCAGCTCCTGCTTCAAAAAGAGCCTCTGCACGTTCAAATGTATCTGAAGTGACACCTACCGCACCAGCAACAAGAAGACGACCAAACTCATCTTTAGCAGCATTTGGAAACTCAATAACTTTTTCAATATCTTTAATAGTAATCAAGCCAGAAAGACGACCTTCTTCATCAACCAAAGGAAGTTTTTCAATACGGTGTTCTTGAAGAATGCTTTCAGCTGTTGCAAGATCTGTACCAACAGGAGCAGTAACAAGATTTTCACTGGTCATATGGTTTGAGATTGGCTGATTGTGATCTGAAATAAAGCGAAGATCTCGGTTTGTTAGAATACCAACCAATTTACGATTTTCAAGTGTTTCCACAACTGGAACACCACTGATACGGTAACGTCCCATCAGTTCATCTGCTTCAGCAATAGTGTGTTCTGGAGTCAAGAAGAATGGATCAATAATAACACCATTTTCAGAACGTTTTACCTTACGAACTTCATCTGCCTGTTGCGCAATAGACATATTTTTATGGATTACTCCAAGACCACCTGCACGAGCAATGGCAATAGCCATTTGACTTTCTGTGACTGTATCCATGGCGGCTGTTATAATTGGGATATTTAAAGTCAGATTATCTGCCAATTTTGTTGTTAAATCTGCATCATTAGGCAACACATGACTTTCTGCTGGAATGAGCAATACATCATCAAAGGTAAAACCTTTTTTTAAAAATTTAGTATCCCAATTAGACATTGAAGTTTCCTCTTTTCTTTCTTTTTGAGCTTGACTCTTTTTGTATTGTATCTATCATACCATTCTATGAAAATTTGTCAATTATATTTATGGTAGAAATCATAAAAAAACTATCCCTGTGATCCTATGGAAGAGATAGTTTTACGATTCATATTTTA
The DNA here is from genome assembly GCF_030528045.1 of Streptococcus sp. Taxonomy (GTDB): domain Bacteria; phylum Bacillota; class Bacilli; order Lactobacillales; family Streptococcaceae; genus Streptococcus. Next base: position 28,667 of record NZ_JAUMZR010000014.1, on the reverse strand, counting down.
TCTATTATTTAAAATAATTTAGTCCCATTGCTCCCTTAACTTCAGATAGAGTTTGCCCCGCAACCTCACGCGCTTTCTCACTACCTTTTTGAAGCATATTGTACACTTCTCCCATATCCTTAGCAAATTCGATACGGCGCTCACGAATAGGGCCAAGTTCCCGTTCTAATATTTCAAGTAGATAACGTTTCGTCTTTACATCACCAAGACCACCACGTTGGTAGTTTTCTTTCATATCTGCAATGTCTTGAGCATCTTCTGGACGACCAAACACATCTAGATAATGGAAAACCATATTTCCTTCAATCTTACCTGGATCCTCAACCCGAATATGGTCTGGATCAGTATACATGCTCATGACTTTTTTACGCAACGTATCCGCATCATCAGCTAGATAAATACCATTATTAAGGGATTTAGACATTTTAGCATTTCCATCTAAACCAGGCAAACGTCCTGCTCTCTCATTTTCTGGATAAATACCTTCCGGCTCCACCAAGACCTCACAATTATAAGCATGATTAAAGGAACGAACAATCTCACGAGTTTGCTCAATCATTGGTTTCTGATCTGTCCCAACAGGAACATAATTAGCCTTGAAGGCAGTAATATCTGCTGCTTGCGCAATCGGATAAACCAAAAATCCTGTCGGAATACTTTCTCCAAACCCTTTTTGAGCAATCTCTGTTTTTACTGTCGGATTCCGTTCTAAACGAGCTAGTGACACCAAATTCATATAGTACATAGATAATTCAGCCAACTCTGGAATCTGGCTTTGAATAAAGATAGTTGATTTACTTGGATCTAATCCAACTGCTAGGTAATCTAAGGCAACATTCCCAATCGATTCTACAATCGTTTGAGGGTCTTTGGCGTGATCTGTCAATGCTTGTTGGTCCGCCAAAAAAACAAACATGTCATACTTGTCTTCTTCCTGCAATAATACTCTATTTTTAAGACTCCCAACATAATGTCCAATATGCAGTTTTCCTGTTGGGCGATCTCCTGTTAAAATAATGGGTTTCGTCATTTTTTTCTCCTTCGAAATGGTCTCTTCAATTATAGCATTTTTTTGTTAAAATAACAGAAAATTATTTAAATCAAACAACTAACTCATTGTAAACAAACCTGTAAACTTAATTGACACAAAATTGACAAACAAAAATTTGAATATTTCTCTCTTTTCTAGTAGAATAAATGTATTACATATTATAGGAGAAAAACATTGCTTACAGTATCTGATGTTTCACTACTTTTTAGTGATCGCAAACTTTTTGATGATGTCAATATCAAATTTACAGAAGGAAATACATATGGATTAATTGGTGCTAATGGTGCTGGGAAGTCTACATTCTTAAAAATCTTAGCTGGTGATATCGAGCCAACAACTGGTCACATCTCTCTTGGTCCAGATGAACGTCTCTCTGTTCTCCGTCAAAATCATTTTGACTATGAAGATGAGCGAGTTATTGATGTCGTCATTATGGGAAATGAAAAACTTTACAACATCATGAAAGAAAAAGATGCCATTTACATGAAAGAAGATTTTTCCGATGAAGATGGGGTTCGTGCAGCCGAACTCGAAGGTGAATTTGCTGAACTTGGAGGTTGGGAAGCAGAAAGTGAAGCGTCTCAACTACTTCAAAACCTAAACATTCCAGAAGAATTGCACTATCAAAACATGAGCGAATTGGCCAATGGTGAAAAAGTGAAGGTTCTCCTTGCCAAAGCACTTTTTGGCAAACCAGATGTTCTTCTCTTGGACGAGCCGACCAACGGGTTGGACATCCAATCTATTACTTGGCTAGAAGACTTCTTGATTGACTTTGATAACACCGTTATCGTAGTATCCCATGACCGTCACTTCTTAAACAAAGTGTGTACTCATATGGCCGACCTTGACTTTGGAAAAATCAAACTCTATGTCGGAAACTACGACTTCTGGAAGGAATCTTCTGACCTTGCTGCTAAATTGCTAGCAGACCGTAATGCCAAGGCAGAAGAAAAAATTAAGCAATTGCAAGAATTCGTTGCTCGATTCTCTGCTAATGCTTCTAAATCAAGACAAGCAACATCTCGTAAAAAAATGCTTGACAAGATTGAACTAGAAGAAATTGTGCCATCTAGTCGTAAATATCCATTTATCAACTTTAAAGCAGAACGTGAGATTGGTAATGATCTCTTGACAGTAGAAAATCTAACTGTAAAGATTGATGGTGAAACTATTCTAGACAATATTAGTTTCATCTTGCGTCCAGGTGATAAGACAGCTCTTATTGGACAAAATGACATCCAAACGACTGCATTAATTCGTGCAATTATGGGTGACATCGACTATGAAGGAACTGTCAAGTGGGGAGTTACTACTAGCCGTTCTTACTTGCCAAAAGACAACTCGGCTGATTTTGCAGGAGGAGAGTCAATCCTTGACTGGTTGCGTCAATTTGCAAGTAAAGAAGAAGATGACAATACCTTCCTACGTGGTTTCCTTGGTCGTATGCTCTTCTCTGGTGATGAGGTTAATAAACCTGTAAACGTCTTGTCAGGGGGAGAAAAAGTACGTGTCATGCTTTCAAAACTCATGCTCTTGAAATCAAATGTCCTTGTACTTGATGATCCAACAAATCACTTGGACTTGGAATCTATCTCAAGCTTGAACGATGGATTGAAAAACTTTAAAGAATCAATCATCTTTGCCAGTCATGACCACGAGTTTATCCAAACTTTGGCAAACCATATCATTGTTTTGTCTAAGAATGGCGTCATTGATCGTATCGATGAAACCTATGATGAATTCCTAGAAAATGCAGAAGTACAAGCAAAAGTTAAAGAACTTTGGAAAGATTAAATAAGACTTCAAAACTCAGTTGGGGTAACCAACTGAGTTTTCTATCATTCTACGAGGTAACATGAAATCATTTTTTAAAACATATTGGACCTATTTTGTTTCTTTCATCATTCCTTTAGTAATTATGACTGTAGTATACCTAACTCAAGGTATCTACTGGAATAGCGATGCATCTCCACTATTAGGAGACGGTTTCCATCAATACGTTATTTTTGATGTAGCTTTACGAAATATTTTACATGGAAATGGCAGTTTGTTTTACACCTTTACAAGTGGCCTCGGACTGAATTTCTATGCTCTATCTAGTTATTACTTGGGTAGTTTTCTTTCACCCCTGGTTTACTTTTTTAATCTGTCGAATATGCCAGATGCTGTCTATCTGACCACTCTCTTAAAATTTGGATTGATTGGTCTGTCAACCTTCTTTAGTCTAAATAGATTATTTAAAGATATCCCAAAATTTTTAAAACTTGCCTTATCTACTTCCTATGCTTTAATGAGCTTCACTGTCAGTCAGTTAGAGATTAAAACCTGGCTAGATGTTTTTATCTTGATTCCTTTAATTATAACTGGTTTACACCTACTTATAACACAAAAGAAGCGCCTACTATACTTTACAAGTTTGTCAATCTTATTTATTCAAAATTATTATTTTGGGTACATGACAGCATTGTTTCTTATTTTCTGGTATCTCTGCCAAATTTCTTGGGACTTTAAAACTCGAAAATCATCTTTTCTTGATTTTGTTGTTACCTCCTTTTTAGCTGGAATGGCTAGTTTGATTATGACTCTTCCTACACTGTTTGATTTACAAACTCATGGAGAGAAGTTGACTGCCATCACAAAATTAAAGACAGATAGTAGCTGGTATTTGGATATTTTTGCAAAACAATTCATTGGATCTTTTGATACAACTAAATATGGATCTATACCAATGATTTTTGTTGGATTGTTTCCCTTTATTTTAACCATTCTATTTTTCACAATAAAATCCATAAAGTTTCACGTGAAACTTACCTATGCAATTTTCTTTACTTTTTTAATAACAAGCTTTTACATAGAAGCACTTGATTTATTTTGGCAAGGGATGCATACCCCAAATATGTTTTTGCATCGCTATGCTTGGATTTTTTCCACTCTGTTAATTTATACTGCAGCAGAAGTCTTAAATCGTCTGAAAGAACTGAAGCTCTGGAATCTATTTGTCTCACTTTTTCTTGTACTAACAGGATTTTTGGCCACTGTCTATTTTAAATCACACTATTCTTTTTTAACTGATTTGAATATCCTACTCACTCTTGAATTTCTACTAGTTTATGCTCTTTTACTTCTTGCAATCATTAGAAAATTTATCTCTGTAAATCTATTTGCAATCCTTTTATCTTTATTTATAACAGCTGAGATAAGCTTAAATGCATCATCTCAAATGGAAGGAATAGCTAAAGAATGGGCCTTTGCTTCTCGTAGCGCCTATAATAGAGATATCACTGCTATGGAATCCATTCTAAACCAAATTGACAATCCATTTACACGTACTGAAAAACTGCAAATTCAGACTGGAAATGACAGTATGAAATTTAACTACAATGGAATCTCTCAATTCTCGTCTGTACGAAATCGTTCAGCTAGCACTAGTTTGGATAAACTGGGATTCAAATCCTCTGGAACCAACCTTAATCTCCGTTATGCAAATAACAGTCTTTTAGCAGACAGTTTATTTGGAATCCAGTACAATATTTCTGAAACTTCACTTGATAAGTATGGCTTTCAAGAGATTTATCAAAAGGATCATTTAACCTTATATAAAAATCAACTCTCTTTACCTATTGCCTTTGCCACTCAATCTATTTACAAAGATGTAAACTTTAACAATCACACTCTAGATAATCAGGCTTTATTTATAAACCAGCTCGCTAATCTCAACTTAGATTACTTCTCCCAAATAACATCTGATAAAACAGACACTTCAGATGGTTTAACCAGCATCACAGGTTCTGCGAATGAAGATGCAAAGATTGATTATCAAATTGAGGTTCCTCAAAATAGTCAAGTCTATCTCTCTTTTTCAAATCTTCATTTTACAAACGATAAGCAAAAGAAAGTTGACATCATTGTCAATGGAGAAAAGAAGACTTTTACAACTGACAATGCATTTAATTTCTTTAATTTGGGTTATACTGAAAAACAACAAACTTTCAATATCAGTGTTAGTTTCCCTGGAAATTCTCAGGTGTCATTTGAATCTCCAACCTTCTATCGTTTAGATACTCAGGCTCTTACTGAAGCAATCCAAAAGATAAAAGAACAACCTGTAGAAGTATCCACCTCTAAAAATAAAGTCTTTGCTACATATGAAGTAAAACAAGATACCTCTATTTTCTTCACTATTCCTTATGACAAAGGTTGGTCTGCATACCAAGATGGGAAAAAACTTGAAATCAAGCAGACTCAGACTGGTTTTATGAAAGTTGATGTTCCAAAAGGAAAAGACACCATTACACTTTCCTTTATCCCCAATGGTTTTGTTATTGGAGCAGCCTGCTCACTAACTGCCCTTCTTCTTCTTGGGATCTATAATCACAGACGAAATTTATCTAAGACAGAAAAAGATTGACCAATTTCTTGGCCAATCTTTTTAATCTTCTTCCATTTTCTTAGGTTGGTAAGCTAGCATGCCTAAAGCAGTAAAGAAAGCTAGAGTTATAATAAGGAAAATCACTTGATGATGAATATTTCCTGTCATAGAGATTGTTTGTCGTAAGCCTGATACAGAATAACTCATTGGTAACCAAGGATTGACACCTTTGAAGAAATCATTTGTCAAAGCAAGGGGATAGGTCCCTGCACTTGATGCTAACTGTAATAAAAGTAAAATAAGAGAGAAGAAAGCTCCAATACGGCTATTCCAAGTTGTTAAAGCTGTCACCATAGACATGAAAGCTAAACTTGTGATTATAATTAGAATCAAGGTCCTCATCTCATGGTTCGCAGTCAATCCAATAAGATGGACACCTCCATAAACTAAAACACCTGCTAAGACAGCTATAATCCCATTTATTTCAGAACGAGACTTCAACCAAGCCCAACGGCTCTCTGGATGACGTCCAGAAGGCAACTTAGCAAAAATCATATTGGTAGATATAGCAGCAACAAAAAGAGCAACTGATATCATATAAGGAGCCATGGCAATCCCATTCACAGGAACTTGGTCGTTGTCTGTTTTTGAGAGAACTAGAGGTTCAGATAATGTTTCTGCATTTTTAGATTCTGTCGAAGCTGATTTGAGTTGATTATTAGCATTGCCTAATCCTTGTCCTAATGAATCAACTCCTGTTTGTAAATCTTCAAGACTAGAGGTTAAGGTTGTTCCACCATCTGCTAGTTTTCCAGCACCATCTGCAATCTTCATAGCGCCACTTCCTAGTTGAGATGCTGCAGAAAGTAACTGTGTTGATTTATCTGTTAATTGACCAGAGCCAAATTGTAATTTAGTAATACCTGCTATCAGCTCTGGACTCTTATTATTCAATTGAGCAGAACCAGATGACAAACTTTCTATACCTGATACTAATTCTGGAGCTTTTCCAGCTAACGCATCTACTCTAGCTGTCAAGGTTGATGTATTTTCTGTCAACTTACTTGATCCAGAAACTAATTTATCTAGACTAGTTGTTAAACTTGTATTCTTTTCACTTAGTTGATTAGCACCAATAGAAATAGTATCCAGTCCTTTAGTATAGTTTACAACTCCTTTTTCAATTGACTGACTTCCAGGAACTAACTGATTATTTACAGAAGTTTGTAATGTTGTAAATCCATTTGACAAGGTTGTCAAGGAGCTAGATGCTACAGGTAAGAGTTGATTTGCTTTCGTCTGTACATCAGATAGATTAGTTACTTGTTGTTCTGAATTCTCTATACTTTCTTTTAATCCCCCTACTGTTGTTAAAATTGTTTTTGCTGACTCAATAGTAGAATTAGAATTTTTAGAAATAGCTTCTGTCAGTTCTTTCTTTTGTTCCTCTGTAAGAGATTGATAAGTAGCTGTTGATTGGAGGTTAGCAATAGTTTTCTCTTGTTCTGTCTGACTTTTGGTCACAATATCCTGAGCAAGAGTTGTTAGATTTGGCAAAGCTTCTGACAATGTACTTTTCAGCTGAGTATTATCTGATATTGTAAGAGCTTGTAGTGTTTTATTCAGTTCTCCTAGGCTTGTTGCCAATTGCGCTATTTCTTCACTTTGTTGAGATGAGGACTCTAATTGGCTTGAAATTTCTTTAATACCAGTATTTAATTGCTCCATTCCATCTCTTAGTGTATCTGATTGATTGGATAATTGACTTGTTCCGTTAGAAAGTTCTTTCACACTACTTGCATAAGCATTTACACCAACTGAAAATTGATTGAGACCTGTATCCAGTTGTGAAACGCCACCTGTATAGGACTTTATACCTGTATTTAGCTGATTTACACCTGTCACCAACTCAGGAGTTTTTGAAGCTAATTGACCAAGTCCAGTGTCAACTTGTGAGACAGCATTTGTATAACTTTGTAAACCACTATTAAAAGTTCCTAAACCAATATGTAATTGCTCTATAGCAGACACATAGCGAGATAAGCCTTTTGTAAATTGATCCGCTCCATTTGAAAAAGTTACAGTTGAATTAGCTAGAGTATTAAGATTTGTCGTCAATGTTTGACTTCCCGTCACCAACTGATCGGCTCCATTAGCCAATTGTTCACTTCCTTCAGCTGCCTTATTTATTCCAGACTTCAAATCATTCATTTTTTGAAATAAAGCCTTAGTGTACGTTTCAGTAACATTAGTAGAGACGGTTTGTTTTAATTGTGTCATTGCAGAATCACTCATCTTACTTGCAATAAAGCTATGCCCACTTGACGTCTGATAATCAATTTGCATCTGTTCAGGATGATTCGTTAGGATAGAAGTGGCTTTTTCAGATAAGTCACTTGGTAAAGTTACTACCATGTAGTAGTCACCATCTTTTAGCCCTTTTTCCCCTTCCTCTTCATTAACAAAGTGAAAATCTAAAGCCTTATTTTCTTTTAAATTAGACACCATGTCTTCACCAATTCTCATTGTCTGTCCATTATAAGAAGCTTCCTTATCTTTATTGACAACTGCCACAGGTAACTCCGATACTTGACCATATGGATCCCACATGGACGATAAAAATATAATGTTGTATAAAGCTGGAATGAGAGAAATCCCTATCATTACAATGATAAAGGTCGGTTTTTTAAATATTGCTTTCCATTCTTTAAACATGTTTCCTCCTTTTTTACACATATTGTCTAAAATTTTGATATAATAGATTATACATCAAAAAATCTAAATTACAAGGTGAAAAAATATTTTTTTAGACACATAGTCTATTTTTGTTTACAAGAAGGAATTATGAAAGAAAGTAACAAACGTTTAAAAACAAAACGAATTATCGAAAATGCTATGGTTCAATTATTGATGGACCAACCCTTTGATCAAATTTCTACTGTCAAGTTAGCAGAAAAAGCCGGAATTAGTCGTTCCAGCTTTTACACTCACTACAAGGATAAGTATGATATGATTGAACATTACCAAAGTAAGCTATTTCATACCTTTGAGTATATTTTCCAAAAACATGCTCATCATAAAAGAGATGCTATTTTAGAAGTATTTGAATATTTAGAGTCTGAGCCACTCTTGGCTGCACTATTATCTGAAAATGGGACAAAAGAAATCCAAAATTTCTTGAGAAATAAGCTTCATATTATGCTTAGCACTGACCTTCAGAAACGCTTTATGAAATTACAACTCACTCCAATAGAATTAGAATACAGTAGTATTTATCTAACAAATGCCCTATTTGGTGTTTGCCAGACTTGGATTGCTCATGGAAAAAAAGAAAGTCCGCAAGAAATGACAGACTTCCTTATGAAAATGTTAGGTGATGCAAACTAAGAATAAAAAGAACACCAATGGTGTTCTTTTTATCTGACTCCGCCAGTAGGACTCGAACCTACGACATCATGATTAACAGTCATGCGCTACTACCAACTGAGCTATGGCGGATAAAATAGTCCGTACGGGATTCGAACCCGTGTTACCGCCGTGAAAAGGCGGTGTCTTAACCCCTTGACCAACGGACCATCTATCTGTAGCAGATATAACCATTATATCAATTTCTTACTAATTGTCAATCACTTTTTAGATTTTTTCTCTAGAATATCTTTTAGTTTGCGGACTTTTAAACGAGTAATCGGACAACGATGATCTTCATAAAAGACAACTTCTAAATTCTTTCGATCAATCTCTCTCACATTTCCCACATTGACAAGGAAAGATTTATGGGAGCAATAAAATCGCTGGGTATGTTTGTCCTTTTCCTGAATATCTGTCATAGTTCCATAGAATTCTTTTGCAAAATTCTTACCAATAATCCGAAGTTTATGAGAAACTCCTGTGGTTTCGATATACAAAATGTCATGGTAAGGAATTTTCAAATCATTTCCTTTATAGTTGTAATCAAAATAGTCTACAACATCTTCGTTTTCAAGCAGCATGCTCTTAGTGTAAAAAATACTCTGCTCGATGCGTTTTTTGAACAATTCATCATTGATATCTTTATCAACAAAATCTAGGGCTGATACCTGGTATTTGTACGTTAAGGTAGCAAATTCAGATCGACTGGTAATAAAGACAATAATAGCATAAGGATTGTGATGACGGATAAATTGAGCCACTTCAAAGCCTTTTTTCTCGATTCCATGAATATCAATATCTAGGAAATAAAGCTGGTTTACTTCATCATTTTCGATATATTCCTTAAATTCACGAACTTTTCCTGTTGTCTTATATGAAATAGGAATATTCGATTCTTCCGAGATTTCATTTAATATTCTCTCTAGTCTCACTTGATGTTCAATAACATCTTCTAAAATTAATACTTTCATTCGAATTCCCTCTTAAATCTAATAATTTGTCTAAATGTGTTGTCTTCCATCTCTGTTTCTAAGATAATGTTGTCATACTTATCTAAAATCTCTTTGACATTATTAAGTCCTAGACCTCTATTTCTTCCCTTGGTAGAGAAACCTAAGGCAAATAGATCCTCTGAAGGCGTCATAGTGATTTTGCATGAATTCTGGATAACTATAACTGTTTCAAAATCCATTTTAATGACTGCAACTTCCATTTGTTTCAAATAACTATCTGCAGCACCTTCAACAGCATTATTTAATAAAATGCTCATGATACGAACAAGATCAAGTAAATCTATTGACAGTCTAGTAATGATATCCTTTACTTCCAATGTAAACTCTACATCATTTTTTCGTGCATAGACAATCGATTGAGCAATTAAACTTCGTAAAGCAGAGTCTTCTATATTATTTAAATCAAAGTAAGTATATTTTTCTGACCTCAATTTCTGATTTGCTTTTACTAAGACTTCATTGTAAACCCTGTTAATTTCTTGTAAATCTCCACTGTCAATCGCCATTTGCATGCTAACAAGCATCCCTGCATAGTCATGACGAAAACCGCGAATTTCATTATATAACTCCACAATTTCATCAGTATAAGTCTGTAAATGTTTTTGTTCAAATTTCTTTTGTTTTAGAGCAATCTCTTTTTCAATTTGAACCTTGTGAGAATTCATTGCAAAGAAAATCAATAACAAGCAAATAAAAACAATGGTTGATAAAATACTTCCGAAGCTATTTAAATGATGAGTTGTACTTACTATATCTGAAATAAATAATAAGATATGCAAACCAAAGAAAGCAACTATTACTTTTTTTAAAAAAGGGTACAGATAATCTTTATCAAAATATTTAATATCCAGATGAAAATAACGAATTATTATTAGAATAGAAAAATAAGTCATCAACAATACTACTAAAAGAAATGTACTTTTATAGTGTAATACTACTTCATCTCCTGTTATAGAAGATAAGGTTACGGATATAAAAGTATGAGTACTGTGATATAATAAAGACAGTAGTAAACTAATAAAAATAGCTTTGTATTTTTCAGACTTCTTTAACTTTCTTAAATAAAGGTACACAACCAAAGGAAATAAAAATTTAGACAAAGCAAAACTATTAGAAAATACTAGTGTAATAATTTCTTCAAGTATAAAAACTGAGATACATGTGTAACAGAAAAAAACAATTTGTTCTTTTCTATTTATTTTACAAATCCATTCATAACTTTTGCTAATGATGAGAAAATAAAAAATAGCTATCCCTAATCCAAATAAATCCATTACTCTCTACCTTTATTTCATTACTTTCTTCTTGGAAAAATAAGATTACGAATTGTTTCTGAAATTCTCCAATCTCCACCTCGAATCTCCTGCAATTCTGCCTCTGTTACTTCTTTAAATTGTTTCAACTTTACTTTATTTTTCATAATGAAATCTCCTGTATTATTTTTTCTTGTAAGTTAACTTACACACCTATTATACAAAATGAAGACCATGTAAGAAAAAATTCTTCCCAACTGTACATTTTTGCACCTGAAACGCACTTTTTTAAGAAAAAAGCTGGGATAAATCCCAGCTTCGCATCTAAAATTGATCCCAGCAGGATTCGAACCTGCGACCGTTCGCTTAGAAGGCGAATGCTCTATCCAGCTGAGCTATGAGACCTAACATGACCATTCTATCAAAAAACAAGAGCTAAGTCAATCTTCTATTTATGGTAAGGAGAACCCTGCTGAATTGTAAAAGCACGGTAAATTTGTTCAACTAAAACCAATCTCATTAACTGATGTGGTAATGTCAGACGTCCAAAACTGACAGAAAGATTGGCCCTATTTTTTACAACAGGAGCTAGACCCAAACTTCCTCCAATGATAAAAGTAAGCGTTGAGTATCCTTTGATAGAAGCTTGCTCCAGTTGCTTACTAAATTCCTCTGAGGAGAGTGTTTTTCCTTCAATGGCTAGAACAACGACAAAGTCTCTTTCTCCAACCTTAGAAAGAATTCTTTCACCTTCTATTTCCAAGATTTTTTGATTTTCTAATTCACTGGCTTTGTCAGGTGTCTTCTCATCAGTGAGCTCAATCATTTCTAATTTGGCGAAACGTGAAATTCGTTTGGTATATTCAGCAATTCCATCTTTAAGGTATTTTTCTTTTAATTTTCCTACTGTTACAATTTTTATTTTCATTCTTCTATTCTATCATATCCACACTTCATTTCACATCTTATACACACAAAAATCATCAAAAATTACTAGTGAATTCACAGAACAAAGTGAGTTATCCACAACTTGTGTAAAACTTTAAACTTTTAAGTTTGGATTAAGTTAATAGGTTTATAATCTGAGTAAATAAATAACAAACGGAGGCGTTTATGAAACACTTACAAAAATTTTACAAAAAAGGAGTTAAAGTTCTAGTAATCATTCTAATCGGATTTTTAAGTGGTGCCTTAGGAAGTTTCGTAACATTACAACTTTATCAAAAACAAGGAAATCAAGCTACAAATAATAATTCTGGCACTGTCACTCAAACATCCTATAAGAATGAAAATTCAACCACTCAAGCAGTAAATAAAGTTAAGGATGCTGTTGTCTCAATCATTACTTATTCTTCTTCTAGCAGTAGACAAAGTAGTGTATTTAATGCTGACGACACTAATTCTGATTCAGACAATCAACAAATCGCAAGTGAGGGGTCAGGTGTTATCTATAAAAAGGATGATAAAGATGCCTATCTTGTAACTAATACTCACGTTATCAATGGAGCTTCAAAAGTTGATATACGCTTGGCTGATGGTACCAAGGTTCCTGGTGAAATTGTCGGATCTGATACCTTCTCTGATATTGCTGTCGTTAAAATTTCTTCAGAAAAAGTTACAACAGTAGCAGAATTTGGGGATTCAAGTCAACTTAGTGTTGGAGAAACAGCGATTGCTATCGGTAGTCCTCTAGGTTCAGAATATGCTAACACAGTTACACAGGGGATTATTTCAAGCCTTAATCGAAATGTTTCTCTAAAATCTGAAGATGGTCAAGCTATTTCAACAAAAGCCATTCAAACAGATACAGCCATTAACCCTGGTAACTCTGGTGGTCCACTTGTAAACATTCGAGGACAAGTAATTGGGATTACATCAAGTAAAATTGCAAGTAATGGTGGAACATCTGTAGAAGGTCTTGGTTTTGCAATTCCTTCAAACGATGCACAAAATATCATTAAACAGCTTGAAAGTGATGGTAAAGTGACTCGTCCAGCTCTTGGAATTCAAATGGTCAATCTGTCAAATGTTGGAGCTAGTGATCTTAGAAAACTTAACATTCCAAGTGGCCTCACTTCAGGTGTAGTTGTTCGATCTGTTCAAAACAATATGCCAGCAAATGGACATCTTCAAAAATATGATGTCATTACCAAAGTTGACGACAAAGAGATTGCCTCATCAACAGACCTGCAACATGCTCTTTACAATCATGCTATCGGAGATACTATCAAAGTAACCTACTACCGTAACGGTAAAGAAGAAACAACCTCAATTAAACTAGATAAGAATTCTGGTGATTTAGAGTCTTAATTGACATAAGTGTAAAGAAAACTTTACAGAAAGTAAAAGATATGTTAGTGTAGAATCATGGAAAAATTTGAAATGATTTCTATCTCTGAAATACAAAAGAATCCTTACCAACCTCGGAAAGAATTTGATGCAGATAAAATAAAGGAATTAGCTCAATCAATCAAAGGAAATGGGCTCATCCAACCAATCATTGTTCGTCAATCTCCTGTAATTGGTTATGAAATCCTTGCAGGAGAGAGACGATATCGGGCTTCTCTCTTGGCTGGTCTGACTTCTATTCCAGCCGTTGTAAAGCACCTCTCAGATCAGGAAATGATGATCCAGTCAATCATTGAGAATTTGCAGAGAGAAAATTTAAATCCTGTTGAAGAAGCACGCGCCTACGAATCTTTAGTAGAAAAAGGATTTACTCACACTGAGATAGCGGATAAAATGGGGAAATCTCGTCCTTATATCACTAATTTTATTCGTTTACTTTCCCTACCAGAATATATCTTAACTGAAGTAGAAAATGGAAAAATTTCTCAAGCGCATGCACGTTCACTAGTTGGTTTGAATAAGGAGCAGCAAGACTATTTCTTTCAACTAATTAAAAATGAAGACATCTCTGTGAGAAAGTTAGAAGCACTTCTTACAGAGAAAAAACACAAGAAGCAAAAAAAAAGTGATTCTTTCATCAAAGACGAAGAAGATAAATTAAAAAAACTACTCGGTTTAAGTGTAGAAATTAAACTTTCAAAAAAAGATACTGGAAAGATTATTATCTCCTTTTCAAGTCAAGAAGAATACGATAGAATTATTAACAGCCTGAAATAAGGCTGTTCTTTTATTTTCTCAACTCACAAATTTATCCACCAATTTTTTTATCAATAACCCTATTAAATCAAGGATTTTCCTATTTATCCCCAACCTGTGGATAAATACTGCTAACATTGTGGATTCTTTCCCCCAATCTGTGGAAAAATCCTACTATCTATGGTAAAATAAGTCTAGCACTAAACTACTAAAATCATAGTAAAGGAGGAAAATTAGTTGAAAGAAAAGCAATTTTGGAATAGTATTTTAGAATTTGCTCAAGAAAGATTGACACGATCTATGTATGATTTCTATGCTACACCTGCTGAACTCATCAAAGTAGAAGAAAACACAGCTACTATATTTCTACCGAGATCAGAGATGGAAATGGTGTGGGAAAAGCAATTAAAAGATATTATTGTTGCTGCTGGTTTTGAAATTTATGATTCTGAAATCAAACCTCACTATATTTTCACTAAACCTCAGAGTACAGAATCTCCTCAAGTAAATGATACGAATAGTGTCTCTACTTACGATTACACACCTGCACTACCAACGATTCCCTATTCCGAAACAGGGTTAAAAGAAAAATATACCTTTGATAACTTTATTCAAGGTGATGGGAATGTTTGGGCGGTGTCTGCTGCACTAGCTGTATCTGAAGATTTAGCTCTGACTTATAATCCTCTTTTCATCTATGGAGGACCTGGTCTTGGAAAGACTCACTTGCTCAATGCGATTGGAAATGAGATTTTGAAAAATATTCCTGATGCGCGTGTCAAGTACATTCCTGCCGAAAGCTTTATCAATGACTTTCTTGAACACTTGCGACTTGGGGAAATGGAAAAGTTCAAAAAAACTTACCGTAGCCTTGATCTCTTATTGATCGATGATATCCAATCTCTCAGTGGCAAAAAAGTCGCGACCCAGGAAGAATTTTTCAATACCTTCAATGCTCTTCATGATAAGCAGAAACAGATTGTCCTAACCAGTGATCGAAGTCCTAAACACCTAGAAGGACTTGAAGAGAGACTTGTCACACGCTTTAGCTGGGGATTGACGCAAAATATCACTCCTCCTGACTTTGAGACACGTATCGCCATTCTTCAAAGTAAAACAGAGCACTTGGATTACCATTTCCAAAGTGATACTCTGGAATACTTGGCTGGCCAATTTGATTCAAATGTTCGAGAATTGGAAGGAGCAATCAACGATATCACTTTAATTGCCAGAGTGAAGAAGATTAAGGATATTACTATTGATATTGCTGCAGAAGCAATTAGAGCACGTAAGCAAGACGCTCGCCAGATACTTGTTATTCCAATTGAGAAAATCCAAACTGAAGTTGGTAATTTTTATGGAGTGAGTGTTAAAGAAATGAAAGGTACGAGACGAGTTCAAAACATCGTTTTGGCACGTCAGGTTGCCATGTATCTAGCTAGAGAACTGACAGATAACAGTCTTCCGAAAATCGGAAAAGAATTTGGCGGAAAGGATCACACCACCGTTATTCATGCCCATGCTAAAATCAAATCATTGATTGACGAAGACGATAATTTACGTTTAGAAATAGAAGCAATCAAAAAGAAAATTAAGTAGCTTGTGGATAACTTTTCCTTTCTTATCTTTTTTATCCACATCTTTTAAACAAGCTTAGAATCTTAAGTTTACTAAATAGCACCCAGTTTTCCACAGAATTCACACACTCTATTATTACTATTAACTTTTTAATACTAAAAATAAATAAAGGAGAATCCATGATTCATTTTTCAATCAATAAAAATTTATTTCTACAAGCCTTAAATACCACAAAACGAGCAATAAGCTCTAAAAATGCTATTCCAATTTTATCAACAATCAAAATTGACGTTACCAATGGAGGAATTACTTTGATTGGCTCAAACGGTCAAATTTCTATTGAAAATTTCATTTCTCAAAAGAATGAGGATGCTGGTCTCTTGATCACTTCTTTGGGTTCGATTCTTCTAGAAGCTTCTTTCTTTATCAATGTTGTATCTAGTCTTCCAGATGTAACGCTTGATTTTAAAGAGATTGAACAAAAACAAATTGTCTTAACAAGTGGCAAATCAGAAATTACTCTAAAAGGAAAAGATAGCGAACAGTACCCACGAATCCAAGAAATTTCAGCTAGCACACCTTTGGTTCTTGAAACCAAACTACTCAAGAAAATTATCAATGAAACAGCATTTGCTGCAAGTACGCAAGAAAGTCGTCCAATTTTGACTGGCGTCCACTTCGTATTGAGCCAACACAAGGAACTAAAAACAGTTGCGACAGACTCTCATCGCCTTAGCCAGAAGAAATTGACTCTTGAAAAAAATGGAGATGATTTCGATGTGGTGATTCCTAGCCGCTCTCTACGCGAATTTTCAGCTGTATTTACGGATGATATTGAAACTGTGGAGATTTTCTTTGCAAATAATCAAATCCTCTTTAGAAGCGAAAATATTAGCTTCTACACTCGTCTCCTAGAAGGAAACTATCCTGATACAGATCGCTTGATTCCAACAGACTTTAACACTACAATTACTTTTGATGTGGTTAATTTACGTCAATCTATGGAGCGTGCACGTCTCTTATCAAGTGCGACTCAAAATGGTACTGTGAAGCTTGAAATTAAAGGTGGAGTTGTTAGCGCCCATGTTCATTCTCCAGAGGTTGGTAAAGTAAACGAAGAAATCGATACGGAGCAGGTGACCGGGGATGATTTAACTATTAGTTTTAACCCAACTTACTTGATTGATTCCCTCAAGGCTTTAAATAGCGAAAAGGTTACTATTAGCTTTATCTCATCAGTTCGTCCATTTACTCTTGTGCCAGCAGATACTGACGAAGATTTCATGCAGCTTATCACACCAGTTCGTACAAACTAAGAGAAAGAGGTTGAGCCTAGCTCACCTCTTTTATGATATAATCAAAAAAGAAAAGGAGAGTAGTATGTATCAAGTTGGAAATTTTGTTGAGATGAAAAAACCACATGCTTGTATAATTAAGTCAACAGGAAAAAAAGCTAATCGTTGGGAAATCACCCGTGTAGGGGCAGATATCAAAATAAAGTGTAGCAATTGTGACCACCTTGTCATGATGAGTCGCTATGATTTTGAACGAAAAATGAATAAGATTATTGACTAAGAACCCTTAGTTAGAGGGTTAGCAAGTTTTCCCTTTTTGTGTTATAATGTTAGGGATTGAAATGAGAACGGAGAATGAGAAACTATGGCTTTAACAGCAGGTATCGTTGGTTTGCCAAACGTTGGTAAATCAACCCTTTTTAATGCAATTACAAAAGCAGGAGCAGAGGCAGCAAACTACCCATTTGCGACTATTGATCCAAATGTTGGAATGGTAGAAGTTCCAGATGAACGCCTACAAAAACTAACTGAAATGATCACACCTAAAAAGACAGTCCCAACAACCTTTGAATTTACAGATATTGCAGGGATTGTAAAAGGAGCATCAAAAGGAGAAGGTCTAGGAAATAAATTCTTGGCTAATATCCGTGAAGTAGATGCGATTGTTCACGTAGTTCGTGCTTTTGATGATGAAAATGTGATGCGCGAGCAAGGACGTGAAGACGCCTTTGTGGATCCACTTGCAGATATTGATACCATTAACCTAGAATTGATTCTTGCTGACTTAGAATCAGTTAATAAACGCTATGCGCGTGTAGAAAAGATGGCACGTACGCAAAAAGATAAAGAATCAGTAGCAGAATTTAATGTTCTTCAAAAGATTAAACCAGTCCTTGAGGATGGAAAATCAGCTCGCACCATCGAATTTACAGATGAAGAACAAAAAGTTGTCAAAGGTCTCTTCCTTTTGACCACTAAACCAGTTCTTTATGTTGCTAATGTGGATGAGGATGTAGTTTTAGATCCAGATTCTATTGAATATGTGAAGCAAATTCGAGAATTTGCAGCGACAGAAAATGCAGAGGTAGTAGTTATTTCCGCGCGTGCTGAGGAAGAAATTTCTGAGTTAGACGATGAGGATAAGCAAGAGTTTCTTGAAGCACTTGGTTTGACTGAATCAGGCGTTGACAAGTTGACTCGTGCAGCTTATCACTTGCTTGGACTTGGAACTTACTTCACAGCTGGTGAAAAAGAAGTCCGTGCTTGGACCTTTAAGCGAGGGATGAAAGCTCCTCAAGCAGCTGGTATTATCCACTCAGACTTTGAAAAAGGGTTTATTCGTGCAGTAACAATGTCATATGAGGATCTAGTGAAATATGGATCTGAAAAGGCTGTAAAAGAAGCTGGGCGTTTGCGTGAAGAAGGAAAAGAATATATCGTTCAAGATGGCGATATCATGGAATTCCGCTTTAACGTTTAATAATATTTAATAAATAGTGTCAATTAGGTTGGAAAAAAATTCCAACCCTTTTGGCTTTTGAAAGGAAAAATAAATGACCAAATTACTTGTAGGATTGGGAAATCCAGGGGATAAATATTTTGAAACCAAGCACAACGTTGGATTTATGTTGATTGACCAATTGGCCAAAAAACAAAATGTTACCTTTACACATGACAAGATATTTCAAGCTGACCTAGCATCTTTTTTCCTCAATGGAGAAAAAATTTATCTGGTCAAACCAAAAACATTTATGAATGAAAGTGGAAAAGCGGTTCATGCTTTATTGACTTACTATGATTTGGATATTGAAGATTTACTCGTTATTTACGACGACCTTGACATGGAAGTCGGGAAAATTCGTTTAAGAGCAAAGGGATCAGCAGGTGGTCATAATGGTATCAAGTCTATTATTCAACATATTGGAACTCAAGTATTTAACCGTGTTAAAATAGGTATTGGAAGACCTAAAAAAGGCATGTCGGTTGTTAATCATGTTTTAAGTAAGTTTGAACAGGATGACTATGTGGGTATTTTACAGTCGATTGACAAGGTTGACGATGCTGTAAACTACTATTTACAAGAGAAAAACTTTGAGAAAACAATGCAGAGGTATAACGGCTAAATGGTGACTTTATTAGATTTATTCTCAGAAAATGACCAGATAAAAAAATGGCATCAAAATCTGATAGATAAGAAAAGACAACTAATACTTGGTTTATCAACTTCTACCAAGGCTCTTGCAATTGCAAGCAGTCTAGAAAAAGAAAATAAGATTGTGTTACTGACTTCAACTTATGGAGAAGCAGAACGAATTATCAGTGATCTTCTTTCTCTCTTAGGAGAGGAATTTGTCTATCCATTTTTGGTTGATGACTCTCCTATGGTAGAGTTTTTGATGTCTTCGCAAGAAAAAATCATTTCGCGGGTTGAGGCCTTGCGTTTTTTGAGTGATCCGTCTAAGAAAGGGATTTTAGTTTGTAATATCGCAGCGAGTCGGTTAATTTTACCCTCTCCGACTAGATTTAAAGAAAGTACTATAAAAATTGCAGTTGGCGAAGAATATGACCAACACGAGCTACTTCACCGGTTAAAGGAAATTGGATATCGAAAAGTTACTCAAGTACAGACACAAGGTGAGTTTAGTATTCGAGGAGATATTTTAGATATTTTTGAGATGTCTCAGTTAGAACCTTTCCGAATCGAGTTTTTTGGCGATGAAGTAGATGGTATTCGTACTTTTGAAGTCGAAACACAATTATCGAAAGAAAATCAGACAAACCTCACTATCTTTCCAGCTAGCGACATACTTTTGAGAGAAAAAGATTATCAACGAGGACAGTCAGCTTTAGAAAAGCAAATTTCAAAGACTCTATCACCAATTTTAAAATCATATTTGGAAGAGATTTTGTCAAGTTTTCATCAAAAACAAGTACATTCAGATAGTCGAAAGTTTTTGTCCTTATGTTATGATAAAACATGGACTGTATTTGATTATATTGAAAAAGATACACCAGTATTCTTTGATGACTATCAAAAATTGATGAATCAGTATGAAGCCTTTGAAAGAGAATTAGCACAATACTTTACAGAAGATTTACAGAATGGTAAATCATTTTCTGGGATGCAGTATTTTGCAGATACAGAGCAAACCTATAAAAAACAAAGTCCAGTTACCTTTTTCTCCAATCTGCAAAAGGGCTTAGGAAATCTTAAGTTTGATCACATTTATCAATTTAATCAATACCCCATGCAAGAGTTTTTCAATCAATTTTCATTTTTAAAAGAAGAAATTGAGCGATACAAAAAAATGGACTACACTATTATTTTGCAGTCTAGCAATTCAATGGGAAGTAAGACGTTGGAGGATGTTTTAGAGGAATATCAGATCAAATTGGATTCCAGAGATAAGTCAAGTATCTGTAAAGAATCTGTAAACTTGATTGAGGGTAATCTAAGACATGGTTTTCATTTTGTAGATGAAAAAATTCTCTTGATTACTGAACATGAGATTTTTCAAAAGAAATTAAAACGTCGTTTTCGAAGACAACATGCTTCAAACGCAGAGCGATTAAAAGATTATAATGAACTTGAACAAGGGGACTACGTTGTTCACCATATTCATGGAATTGGTCAATATCTAGGGATTGAAACAATTGAAATCAAAGGGATTCACCGTGATTATGTCAGTGTACAGTATCAAAATGGTGACCAAATCTCCATCCCAGTAGAGCAGGTTCAGTTACTGTCCAAATATGTTTCAAGTGATGGGAAACCTCCTAAACTCAATAAATTAAATGACGGTCATTTCAAAAAGGCCAAGCAAAAAGTTAAGAACCAGGTAGAGGATATAGCTGACGATTTAATCAAACTGTATTCTGAGCGTAGTCAGTTGAAGGGGTTTGCTTTCTCAACTGATGATGATGAGCAACATGCTTTTGATGATGCTTTCCCTTACGTTGAAACGGATGATCAACTTCGCAGTATTGAGGAAATCAAGAGAGATATGCAGGATTCTCACCCCATGGATCGACTTTTGGTTGGAGATGTTGGTTTTGGGAAGACTGAAGTAGCAATGCGTGCTGCTTTTAAGGCAGTCAATGATCACAAACAGGTGGTCGTTCTAGTTCCAACGACGGTTTTAGCGCAACAGCACTATACGAATTTTAAGGAACGATTCCAAAATTTTGCTGTTAATATTGATGTGTTGAGTCGCTTTAGAAGTAAAAAAGAGCAGGCAGAAACACTTGAAAAACTAAAGAATGGTCAAGTCGATATTTTGATTGGAACGCATCGTGTTTTGTCAAAAGATGTTGTGTTTTCAGATTTGGGATTGATGATTATTGATGAGGAACAACGATTCGGTGTTAAGCATAAGGAAACTTTGAAAGAACTGAAAAAACAAGTAGATGTTCTAACCTTGACAGCAACGCCAATCCCTCGTACTCTCCACATGTCTATGCTGGGAATCCGAGATTTGTCTGTTATTGAAACTCCTCCAACCAATCGCTATCCTGTTCAAACCTATGTATTAGAGAAGAATGATAGTGTCATTCGTGATGCTGTCTTGCGTGAAATGGAGCGTGGAGGTCAAATTTACTATCTTTACAATAAGGTTGACACGATTGACCAGAAGGTTTCGGAATTACAGGAGTTGATTCCAGAGGCTTCGATTGGGTATGTTCATGGACAAATGAGTGAAATTCAGTTGGAAAATACTCTACTTGATTTCATTGAAGGTCAGTATGATATTTTGGTGACGACTACTATTATTGAGACAGGGGTAGATATTCCAAATGCCAATACCTTATTTATTGAAAATGCAGACCATATGGGTTTGTCAACCTTGTATCAATTAAGAGGAAGAGTCGGTCGTAGTAATCGTATTGCTTATGCCTATCTTATGTATCGTCCAGAAAAATCAATTAGTGAAGTCTCTGAGAAGAGATTAGAAGCGATTAAGGGATTTACAGAATTAGGCTCAGGATTTAAGATTGCGATGCGAGATCTTTCGATTCGTGGAGCAGGAAATCTCCTAGGAAAATCGCAGTCTGGTTTCATTGATTCTGTTGGTTTTGAATTGTATTCACAGTTATTAGAGGAAGCTATTGCTAAACGGAACGGTAATGGGAATAAAAGAATCAAAGGAAATGCTGAGTTGATTTTACAAATTGATGCTTATCTTCCTGATACTTATATTTCTGACCAACGACATAAGATTGAAATTTACAAGAAAATTCGTCAAATTGACAATCGTGTCAACTATGAAGAACTACAAGAAGAGTTGATGGACCGCTTTGGAGAATACCCAGACGTAGTAGCATACCTTTTAGAGATTGGTTTGGTTAAGTCATATTTGGACAAGGTCTTTGTAGAACGTGTGGAAAGAAAAGAAAATAAGATTACAGTTCAATTTGAAAAAGTCACTCAACGACTATTCTTGGCTCAAGATTATTTTAAAGCCTTATCCACAACGAACTTAAAAGCAGCCATAGCTGAGAATAAGGGATTAATGGAAGTTGTATTTGATGTCCGAAACAAGAAGGATTATGAAATTTTAGAAGGTTTGCTGATTTTTGGAGAAAGTTTATTAGAGATAAAAGAATCAAAGGAAGCAAATCCCATTTAACATTTTTCTTCTATAAAAAGGATAAAAATGGTACAATAATAATTTGAGGTAATAAAAATGAGATTAGACAAGTATTTAAAAGTATCACGAATTATTAAGCGTCGCACAGTCGCAAAAGAAGTAGCAGATAAAGGTAGAATCAAGGTAAATGGAATTTTGGCCAAAAGTTCAACGGATTTGAAAGTTGATGACCAAGTTGAAATTCGCTTTGGAAATAAGTTGTTGCTTGTTAAAGTACTAGAAATGAAAGATAGTACAAAAAAAGAAGATGCAGCAGGCATGTATGAAATTCTCAGTGAAACACGGGTAGAAGAAAATGTCTAAAAATATTGTACAGATGAATAATTCTTTTATTCAAAATGAACATCAACGTCGTCGTTACCTGATGAAGGAGAGACAAAAACGAAATCGTTTTATGGGTTGGGTCCTTATTTTGATGATCTTGTTGTTTATTTTACCAACTTATAACTTGGCCCAAAGCTATGATCAGTTACTGCAACGACGTCAGCAATTAACAGAGTTGAAAGAGCAGTACCAAACTCTTAGTGATGAAAAGGATAAGGAATCCGCCTTTGCTGCAAAGTTGAAAGATGAAGACTATGTAGCAAAGTATGCACGCGCCAAGTACTATTACTCAAAGAAACGAGAAGCAATTTACACAATTCCTGATTTGCTTCCGAGGTAATGTCATGGAAAATTTATTGGAAGTTGTTGAGCAATTTCTAAGTTTATCAGATGAAAAATTAGAGGAATTGGCAACTAAAAACCATTTATTACGATTACAAGAAGAAAGGGAAGAGAAGAATGCGTAAGTTCTTAGTAGTTTTATTGCTACCTGCTTTTATCATAACCTCAAGAGTAGTTAGCACAGAAAAACAGCTTCCTTACTCTTCACAAGAAATTTATTATCTAACCGAGTCTGATTATGGATTCTACTATAAAGAAACTCTGGAATCCCCAATGGTATATGGAGAAACAGCTGTCTATGCTAATGAGGATCTTGTCAAGGAGTCTGGTAAATTGACTCCTGGAACCACCTTTAAAATAGTAGAATGGCGTTTGAATAGACAAGGTGTTCCTGTTTTTAAATTAGATAATCACCAGTTTATCCTTGCAGATAAGCGGTTGGTCTATGATCAAAGTCAAGTTCAAACTCAAAATAGACAAGTATGGTTGGAGCAGGGGTTTGTTATCTATAACAGTCCCTATGATGCGAAAGAAATTTCTTCAACCCTCTCTCCCTATCAACGCGTAACGGTGGATAGAGCTCTTTTTGCTGAGGGACAAGAATTTCTTCATATCAATCAAGTTGGGTGGGTATCAAAAGAGTTCACCTCAGAAGAAGACAATCGCATCCAGAAGGTTCAAGAAGTTTTATCAAACAACTATCAGAATGAAAATTATTCTATTTATGTTAAACAACTGAGTACAGGTAAAGAGGCTGGGGTGAATGAAGACAGCAAACTTTATGCAGCTAGCATCTTGAAACTAGCCTACCTTTATTACGCTCAAGATAAGATAAATCAAGGGAAATATACGCTAGAAAGTAGCTTCAAGTATATCTCAGAAGTAAATAGTTTCCCTGGGTCCTATAAACCAGAAGGTAGTGGTAGCTTACCTAAAAAAGAAGATAACAAAGAATACAGTCTTCAACAGTTAATTACCAAGGTAACAAAAGAGTCTGATAATGTTGCTCATAATATTTTAGGTTATTACGTGACCAATCAATCTGACGGGGCTTTCAAAGAAAAAATGTCCACCATTATGGGCGAAGATTGGGATGTGAATGATAAACTAACTTCTTCAAAAATGGCTGGAAAAGTCATGGAAGCTATTTATAATCAGAATGGTTTTGTCTTAGAGTCTCTAGGTAAGACTGATTTTGACAACCAACGAATCGCAAAAGGTGTTTCGGTTAAGGTAGCTCATAAAATTGGAGATGCCGATGAGTTTAAACATGACACTGCCATTGTTTATACGGATTCTCCTTTTGTTCTTTCCATTTTCACCAAAAATTCTGATTATGATACTATTGCTAAGATAGCTAAGGATGTCTATGAGGTTCTAAAATGAGGGACCA
This sequence comes from Streptococcus sp., assembly GCF_030528045.1. GTDB lineage: Bacteria > Bacillota > Bacilli > Lactobacillales > Streptococcaceae > Streptococcus. The sequence continues at coordinate 3,885 of NZ_JAUMZR010000014.1, read as the reverse complement.
GGATTTTTTAAATCATTTTCTCCGAAAAGAGTATTTCAAAAAACATTCGAAAGTCTTATTAGCTCTGTCTGGTGGACTGGATTCAATGTTTTTATTCCAGCTATTGTCTACTTATCAAATTGAGTTAGAAATTGAGTTGATTTTAGCACATGTCAATCACAAGCAGAGAAGGGAATCTGATTGGGAGGAAAATGAACTAAGGAAGTTAGCTGATGCAGCTGAACTTCCTATTTATATCACAAGCTTTTCAGGAGACTTTTCAGAAGCGCGTGCTCGAGAGTTTCGTTATGATTTTTTTAGGAAAATTATGAAAGAGGTTGGAGCGACTGCCTTGGTTACTGCCCACCATGCAGATGATCAGGTTGAAACGATTTTGATGCGCTTGATTCGAGGAAGTCGGTTACGCCATTTAACAGGGATAAAAGAAAGTCAAGTAGTTGATGATATTGAAATCATCCGTCCCTTGTTGCCTTTTCATAAAAAGGATTTTCCACCAATTTTTCATTTCGAAGATCAAACAAATCAGGAAAATACCTATTTTCGCAATCGTATTCGGAATAGGTATTTACCAGAACTTGAAAAAGAAAATCCTCGTCTTAAATCCGCCCTTTTAGATTTAGGAAGGGAAATTTCAGATTACCAGTCAACAATAACGGAACTTTCGAAAAAAATTGATGTGGAAGATTTGAATGAGCTATTTTCATACTCTCAACAAACTCAAGGAATCTTGCTCCAAAACTATCTTAATCAATTTCCAGACTTAAATCTGACGAAGGCTCAGTTTGATGAAGTTCGACAGATTTTAACAACGAAAAGCCAGTATCGTCATTCTCTTAAAAATGGCTACGAATTGATAAAAGAGTATCAGAATTTTCGAGTTTGTAAAATCAGTCCTCAGGCCGATGAAAAGGAAGATGAACTTGTGTTACACTATCAAAATCAAGTTCGATATAAGGGCTATTTATTTTCCTTTGGCATCCCTATTGAAGGGGATTTTGTTCAAAAAGTAACGGTTTCACGGGAAACATCTGTACATATTAGATGTCGAAAACCTGGCGACGTTATTACCCTAAATGGTCATCGAAAGAAACTGAGACGCTTATTTATAGATTTGAAAATCCCTATTGAAAAACGAAAAACAACCCCTATTATTGAGCAATTTGGAGAAATTGTCTCAATTTTAGGAATTGCGACCAGTGATTTGAGTAAAAACACGAAAAATGATATAATGAACACTGTGATTTATATAGAAAAAATAGATAGGTAAAAAGATGTTAGAACACGATATTAAAAAAATCCTCGTTTCACATGATGAAATTACAGAAGCAGCTAAAAAGCTAGGTGCGCAACTAACAAAAGAATATGAGGGGAAAAATCCAATTCTTATTGGAATTTTGAAAGGATCGATTCCTTTTATGGCTGAATTGGTCAAACATATTGATACGCATATCGAGATGGACTTCATGATGGTATCTAGTTACCATGGTGGAACAGCAAGTAGTGGTGTCATCAATATCAAGCAAGACGTGACTCAAGATATCAAAGGAAGACATGTTTTATTTGTAGAGGATATCATCGATACAGGTCAAACTTTGAAGAATTTGAGAGATATGTTTATTGCAAGAGAAGCAGCTTCTGTTAAAATCGCGACTTTGTTGGACAAACCAGAGGGACGTGTTGTTGAAATTGAAGCGGATTATACTTGTTTTACTATTCCAAATGAGTTTGTAGTAGGTTATGGTTTGGACTATAAAGAAAATTATCGTAACCTTCCTTATGTCGGAGTATTGAAAGAAGAAGTTTATTCAAATTAGAAAGATTTATCTTTAATGAAAAAACAAAATAATGGTTTAGTTAGAAATCCATTTCTATACTTGTTAATTATCTTCTTCCTAGTGACAGGATTCCAGTATTTTTACTCTGGAAATACTGCTGGACGAAGCGAAAAAATTAACTATACAGAACTGGTAAAAGAAATTACTGCAGACAATGTAAAAGAATTAACCTATCAGCCAAATGGTAGCATCATTGAAGTGTCTGGTGTTTATAAAAATCCTAAGACTAGTAAAGAAGAAACGGGAATTCAATTTTTCACTCCTACAGCTACAACAGTAGAAAGATTCTCAAGTACTATTCTTCCGTCTGATTCAACAGTTTCAGAATTGCAAAAACTTGCTTCTGAACATCAGGCAGAAGTAACAGTCAAACATGAGAGTTCAAGCGGTATGTGGATCAATATCCTTGTCTCTGTTGTGCCATTTGCTATTCTTTTCTTCTTCTTATTCTCTATGATGGGAAATATGGGAGGAAATAGTGGCCGAAATCCAATGAGTTTTGGACGTAGCAAGGCCAAAGCTGCTAACAAAGAAGATATCAAGGTACGATTTTCAGATGTTGCAGGTGCCGAGGAAGAAAAACAAGAATTAGTTGAAGTTGTTGAATTCCTAAAAGATCCAAAACGATTTACCAAACTTGGTGCGCGTATTCCTGCGGGTGTTCTTTTAGAGGGACCTCCGGGAACAGGTAAGACCTTACTTGCTAAGGCGGTTGCTGGAGAAGCAGGAGTTCCATTCTTTAGCATCTCAGGATCGGACTTTGTAGAAATGTTTGTCGGAGTTGGGGCTAGCCGAGTTCGTTCACTTTTTGAGGATGCAAAAAAAGCAGCGCCAGCCATCATCTTTATCGATGAAATTGATGCCGTTGGTCGCCAACGTGGTGTCGGTCTTGGTGGAGGTAATGATGAACGTGAACAAACCTTGAACCAACTCTTGATTGAGATGGATGGTTTTGAGGGAAATGAAGGAATTATTGTTATCGCTGCGACGAACCGTTCAGATGTTCTAGATCCAGCTCTTCTCCGTCCAGGACGTTTTGATAGAAAAGTCTTAGTTGGTCGCCCTGATGTTAAAGGTCGTGAAGCAATCTTGAAAGTTCACGCTAAAAATAAACCTCTGGCAGACGATGTTGATTTGAAACTAGTTGCCCAACAAACCCCAGGTTTTGTGGGAGCTGACTTAGAAAATGTTCTAAACGAAGCAGCCTTAGTTGCTGCTCGTCGCAACAAATCAATCATTGATGCTTCAGATATTGATGAGGCAGAGGACAGAGTGATTGCTGGACCATCTAAGAAAGATAAAACAGTATCACAAAGAGAACGTGAATTGGTTGCCTACCACGAGGCTGGACATACCATTGTTGGTTTAGTCTTGTCAAATGCCCGTGTTGTTCATAAAGTTACCATTGTACCACGTGGACGTGCAGGTGGTTACATGATTGCGCTTCCGAAAGAGGATCAAATGCTTCTTTCTAAAGAAGATATGAAAGAACAATTAGCAGGTTTGATGGGTGGTCGTGTAGCTGAAGAGATTATCTTTAATGTCCAAACGACAGGAGCTTCAAATGACTTTGAACAAGCTACACAGATGGCGCGTGCAATGGTTACAGAGTACGGTATGAGTGAAAAACTTGGCCCAGTTCAATACGAAGGTAATCATGCTATGTTTGGTGCACAAAGTCCTCAAAAATCAATTTCAGAGCAAACAGCCTATGAGATTGATGAGGAAGTTCGTTCATTATTAAATGAGGCACGAAACAAAGCTGCTGAAATTATCCAATCAAATCGTGAAACCCACAAACTGATTGCAGAAGCATTGTTGAAATACGAAACATTGGATAGTACTCAAATTAAATCTCTTTACGAGACAGGAAAAATGCCTGAGACCATAGAAGAGGAATCCCATGCACTATCTTATGATGAAGTAAAATCAAAAATGAGTGAAGAAAAATAAATTTAGAGAGGTTCAACCTCTCTTTTTATGTTCTAATGTGATGGCTACCGAGCGGATGCCTTGATAGTCGATCCTCCTCGTACAGGCTTAGATGATA
>NZ_JAUMZR010000013.1:0-41890 GCF_030528045.1 Streptococcus sp. | reverse complement strand
AGCTCCATAATTTCCATAGTGGTTTTTACCCACTACAGATATTATAGAGCCGTTTCTAGCCCTTCGGATTTTTTCCGAAGGGTTTTTTTCTGTTCAGGGGGCAAAAAGGAGGAAGTGTTTATGGTATAATAGACTAAAAACTTGTATTAGGAAGAAATTATGTCTAAAGAGATTGATATTGAGTATTACCACCAACTAGCACTGCAAAAGCAGAAGGAGCACCGCAAAGTGTTAGCTAATCTAAAGAAAAAACCTCCTAAAAACTTAGATAAGATTGCGCAGCAGATTCACCAAGAAGTCTTTGCAGAGATTGATTGTACTGCCTGTGCCAACTGTTGCAAGACTTTGGGACCAGACTTTAAAGAGGCAGACATCACCCGTATCGCTAAGTACTTTAAGATGAAATTACCAGCCTTTGAAGCAGAGTTTTTACAGGTAGATGAAGACGGGGATAAGGTTTTCAAATCCATGCCCTGCCCCTTTCTAGGAGGAGACAATCTCTGCTCAATTTATGATGTTCGTCCCAAGGCCTGTCGTGAATTTCCCCATACAGACCGGAAAAAGATCCATCAAATTAATCATTTGACGATTAAGAATACTTTGACCTGCCCTGCAGCCTATCTCTTTGTTGAGAAATTAAAAGATAAGTTATAGAATTTACACCTTTAAATCTTGTACAAAGATTCTAGGGTGGAAGTATCTTGTATTTGTTAGAATATAGATAGAATTGAACACGAACTAAAAGCTATGTGAAAAAGAAAAAATTACCTAGAATCAGAAGAACCAGCGTTAATTTTCCTTTAACGACCTTTGTATCTTGTGGAGGTAAGAAAAGAAGAATGTGATGCATCAATTCAATCAAACCATGGATTATTTGGAGCAGCAGCTGACTGGAGAAGTGGATATGAAAAGATTTCAGCAGTTATCGGGCTATTCTTACCCGCTCTTTAGCAGGCTATTTTCTATCCTGGCAGATATGACATTAGCAGAATACTTGCGCAATCGCAGGTTGTCAGAAGCTGTGACAGACTTGCGGGAAGACTCTGAGAAAGTCATCGATATAGCACTGAAATATGGCTATGAGTCTGCTGACGCCTTCAGCACAGCCTTCAAGAAATTCCATGGTGCGACCCCCTCAGAAGTTCGAAATGGAAAACCTTATCGGGTCTTTCCTAGACTTCAATTATCCTTAAAGATTACAGGAGGAAAGAACATGGATATCAAGATTCAAAAGAAGCCTGCATTTACCGTTGCAGGTGTCCTATTGGAAGCTATTGACAATAGCAAATGCCCGTCTGCTTGGGAGAATCTCTATAACAATCACAGCTTGGAAAGTCTAGAGAGTCTAGGCAGTGGCCAATCCTTCGGTGTCTGCTCGGAAGTCAAAGAAGGTGAAATCATCAACTATATGGCTGCTTATGATGTGACGGATAAAGCTAAAGCAGAAGAACTAGGTCTGTTCATCAAAGATATCGCAGAAGCTGAATATGCTATAGTCCCAGTCAAAGGCCCTATACCAGCTAGCATTCACAATGCTTGGAAATATGTCTTGGAGGTCTTTTTCCCTGAAACAGGCTATCGCCACTCAGGCTCACCAGACTTCGAAGTCTATACCGAAGGTGATATGTCGTCACCTGACTATCAAATGGAACTCTGGATACCAGTGATTAAGAACTAGAACATTTTCTGACAATTTATAAAGATGCAAATCGAACTCTGTAGAACATAGCTTTTACAGAGTTTTTCTTTCTTTGATTGAACGAATTTATGAGAAAAACAATAAATCTGATTTTACTTTAATTTAAGTATAAGGAATTTTTAAGCATTTACCTGTATACTTTTCCAATCATCAAAGAAAGAGGTGTAAATATGAACTATCTAGTTATTCCAGCTTACGAACCTGACTACAATCTTATTAAATTGGTTGAAAAGATTCACAATAAGAGCGATTTTTACATCATTGTCATTGATGATGGAAGTTCGGCAGAATGCCAAGACATTTTTGCTCGAGCAGCGGATTTTGCTACGGTCCTTCACCACCAGGTCAATCAAGGAAAAGGTCAAGCTCTGAAAACAGCTTTTGAGCACATTCAGTCTCTCAATAAGCGAGGGACTGTAGTTACAGCAGATGCAGACGGCCAGCATAGGATCTGGGACATCTTTCGTAGTTTGACCAAATCAAATGAAAATCCTAATACACTTGTCCTTGGTGTCCGTGCCTTTACTGGCAAGGTTCCCTTGCGTAGTCGTTTTGGAAACAGCTTGACTCGTATCTTGTTTAAACTGCAAACGGGTGTCGCTGTATCCGATACACAGACAGGATTACGTGCCTTTTCAACGGATATGATCCCCTTTATGCTTAAGATAGAAGGACAACGGTATGAATACGAGATGAATATGCTCCTCGAAGCAAGCCAAGCCTACCCAATCCTAGAAGTTCCGATTGAAACAGTCTATATCAACGACAATGAGGCTTCTCACTTCAGACCTATTCGAGATGGTTTGATGATTTATAAAAATATTTTAAAGTTTGCGCTCTCGTCTTTTAGTAGTTTTATCGTAGATTATGTGGTCTACGCTCTCTCTATTCTATACTTTAGCTTTATTCCGACAGGTTTGCGTGTTCTCCTCTCAAATGGTTTGGCACGTGTGACTAGCTCCATCTTTAACTTTTCTACCAACAAAAAATTGGTCTTTAAGAACGAGGCGAGCAGTTTTAAAACAGGATCAGGTTATTTTGGATTAGCAGTTGGTCTCTTTATCTTAGACACCATCCTGATTCGTCTCTTTAATTCAGGTCTTGGAGTCAATTTGCTGATTGCGAAGATTCTTGTCGGAATCATGCTCTTTATTCTCTCTTGGACCATTCAAACTCGCTTTATTTTCAAAGAAAGGACTTGTAGCCCATTATGAAAGTTTTAAAGAAACCCTATCTATACGCCTCGGTCTTGGGCTTGCTCCTGACAAGTTCCTTTACCTATTCGATGTTGAAGACCTTTGTACTCGCTGAAACGATTTCCACTGTATCTAATACCGGCTCAACCTCTAACACCGCAGCAGCAAGTCAGGCAGCAAAAAATGCCCAGGTGACGGATAATAGCTATTCAGATGGAAATATCAGTGTCACCCTCACTGAAAAGACTGTTAATGAAACGCAGATCTATGTGGCAGATATAACCCTCAGTTCATCGGATTATCTAAAAACAGCTCTAGCTCAAAACTCCTATGGAACCAACGTCACAACTAAAACCTCTGTAACAGCCGCTGAAAACAATGCTATTCTAGCTGTCAACGGTGACTACTATGGAGCTAATAGTTCTGGTTATGTTATACGTAATGGAGTTGTCTATCGTGACAGTGTCCGTGAAGACGCTAGTAATGGCGATCTTGCTATTTACAAGGACGGCTCCTTTAAAATCATCTACGAGGACCAAGTTTCAGCCGATCAGTTGGTTCAGGACGGTGTCGTCAATCTACTGGCATTTGGTCCGTCTCTAGTTGAGAATGGAGAAATATCTGTTGATACCAATACAGAAGTCGGTCAGGCCATGTCATCGAATCCTCGTACAGCTATCGGGATTATCGATGAAAATCACTACATCATCGTCGTTTCGGATGGTCGTACCTCTGAAAGCAAAGGCTTATCACTTTACCAGATGGCAGAAGTGATGAAATCTTACGGAGTGAAGACAGCCTATAACCTTGATGGTGGTGGATCCTCAACTCTCTACTTTAACGGTCAGGTAATCAATAAACCGACTACAGGTGGAAGCAAGATATCAGAAAGGGCGGTGAGTGATATTGTCTACATTGGTTACTAAAATCAAAAACAAACGCCTCAAAAAGACACTCGTTGTCTATAGTCTTCTCACTATTTTCTTCTTTGCATTTAGCCGTATCTACGAGTCCCTTAGTTTTGGGGAGACCTCGCTTCATATGCACTATCTCTTTGCAGTTCCTCTACTAGGGGGCATCGTTCTGGCATTGTTGTTGAAAATCATGCCAAACCTAGGACGAATCAGCCTAAACTTGTGGAACTCGGCAGTTGCAGTCCTAACAACTGGAATGCTCTTTCGAAGTATTGTCAATCTATCAGGTCGTTCAACGACCTTAGATCAACCTTACTGGTATGTTGGCCTAGCCTTTGCTATTTTGGCTATCGCCTCACTTTTCTTTCATAAGAAAAACAGTCAAGAATTAGCTTAAAAATCGAAAACTGGTTGTTGAGAGAAACAGCCAGTTTTCTTGTAGAAGTTCATGACCATAGATCACAAATACCCATATTTTTTGTTTGGATTTTATGGGGCATGAGAATAGTTTTCTCGGTATAATAGTCCCATAGAAGATACGGAGGCAAGAATATGCAGATGTATTTTGGAGATGTGTCGCTTTGCTATAGCTATTCATTGGCAATGGCACTGGATGCCTATGGTTATGACTTTAAAGCAGAGTTTTTAGAGGCAATCATGGTAATGGGCAATGGCGCTAGTATCGTAAAGGAAGATGAACAACACCCTCTAGTGTTTTTTGATAATGGAATGCCAGATCTTTCCATCTCTCATTCCTTAAAAATACTAGGGTTTGACTATGAAGACTTCTATCTAAAGGATGGAGCGGAAGTAGATTTGGAAGAGATTAGAAGAAAGTTGGAAACATTTCTGTCCAATGGACCTGTCGTACTGGGGCCTCTTGATATGGGGCATCTGACCTACAATCCCAATCACACAATCCTTTATGGTGTGGATCACTTCGTAACCGTGTATGACATTGATGATAGGTATCTCTATTTGCACGATCCAGCTGGTTTTGCCTGTATGAAGGTTGCTTTTAATGACATACTAGAAGCATGGAAGGCAGAGGCTATTGACTATAAGCGCGGAGAATACTCCATGTGGGGAAATTTTAAGAAGGTTAAGAGTCCGAGTCAGACTGAAATCTATCAGGAAACAGCAAGGATTATGAGGCGTCGATATCTGAATGGCCAAAACGGTGTGTTGGAATGCTATGCAAAAGCAGTTGCTGAAAACGGCTTAAATACGGAGCAAAAACAACTGCACCAGTATTTTAGCTTTAAACTTGCAGCTGTTCGAAATCTCTATCTCAGTAAATTCTTAAAAGCGTATGATCCAGAAGGGGCAAGATTAAAAGAGGAATTGGCATCTCTATTTGGCCAAGCCCATCTTTTATGTTTAAAAGAAGATTACCAAGAACTAGCCCACTTGCTCTATCAAATAGCAGAAGTGGACGGTCTCTTTAAAGATTTATATATAAAGTAGTGACTATAAGCATAAAAAATAGTTAGTAGAAGCAGTTTTTCTTAAAATGAAGAACTGCTTTTTGATTATGGTATAATGAAGTAAGAAAACACCTTAAACTACTAGAAAATGAAGGGAGAAATCCTGTGACTAGACCAAAAACCAAAGAGGAGCTAGTGTTAGCCTCTAAGGAAAACTATAAAAAACTTAATCTCCTAATTTCTCAGTTAAGTGAAGAGGAGCTACAGACTCCTTTTGATTTTTTAAAAGACCAAAAGAAAAAAGAAGCTCACTGGAAAAGAGATAAAAATCTGCGGGATGTCCTGATCCATCTCTATGAATGGCATCAGTTACTTTTGACCTGGGTACATTCTAATCAAAAGGGTCATGAAAGACCTTTTCTACCTGAGCCTTATAATTGGAAAACTTATGGGGAAATGAATGTCGCTATTTGGAAGAAGCACCAGAAAACGTCTTTAGAAGAAGCGACTATACTACTAGAGCAATCGCATGAAGAGGTTTTAGAGTTGATGGAAGGCTTTAGCAATGACCAACTTTTTACCAAAGGTATCTACAAGTGGACGGGAGGGACAAGTCTAGGTTCCTACTTTGTCAGTAGTACCTCCAGTCACTATGACTGGGCTCTGAAAAAACTCAAAGCTCATCAGAAAAATTGTAAGACTAGCTAGTTGAAGTGCGTATAAAGTTTAGAAAAAAAGTCTTCTAAGCTTCGAGTAGCTTAGTTCTCGTGATTTTAGAGCCATTCTAGCTTTAGAATCCTTCTAAAATTAAAATTTAAGGCTGTTATAAACTTAGAATTGTACTAAAGAATTTATATCAATTCAAATTCTAAGTTTAGAATTGCATAGATATTAAAGCGATCGAGTTGTTCGACGCTTAGAATAGCTTGATTCTGAGAAATGTTGACTAGAAAATGATTCGAATAGCTTTTTTTCTGATATGGGATGATAGATAGATAGATGGGTGAGATGATGAGCATATAAAAAGAGAAAGTTAGAAAAGAGTTGGTGTCCCTCTGCTTGGGAGAGCTTGCAGCCGTTCTATCCTTTTGGTTGTGTTTTTTCCTTTTGAAAAATAGGCTTGGTGATTGGAATGGTTTGATCTCTATTCTTTATCCTTTGTCTTTACTGACATTTATTTTGCTTCAAGGTTCAACCTATTGGGCGATTTTGATTAGAAGACTCTCGAAGCCACGTTGATAGAGTTTTTTGCCTTTATCGAATGGCTTAATTACTACATTGTACGCCTATCTTATAGTTTGAACCCGCTTGTTTTATGGAAAAGAATTGCCAAGGGAAAACTTGAAAAAAGCAGAATAGCCAAGGAGTTGGGGTAGGGGAGAATGAATGTATGTTTTAGAGACTATCAGTATAAAACTTTAGTTGACGTTAAATAATATTAAAAATGAATAGGAGAATATCTATGTCTGTAGGGTTAATGGTTGGTTATAATTGGTGGACTATAGGAGAAGGGAGTCTTTTTAATTCATTCTTTTCGACTATTTATGTTCGCTTAGAGAATAATGAGTGGGGAAGTAGATACCCAGTAATAATGAATAAGCTTTACTGGGGAGATGTTTCTTTTGAATCTATTGAAAGAGGAATAGAGGAGTTGGTATCTATCCAAGAGGAGTTGAAAAAATTTCTCCCTCAGGATGTTATATGGGATTTTGAAGATTTGTCACTCACTCCTCCTTGGGGAAATAATATCGCAGAGCACATAACAAATTTATCACATTATTTCATAACGAGTTCCAGAAAAGATTTAATAGAAGTTTTGCTGACTAGTTTTAGATTTACACTTGAGCACGGTCAAAATGTGAGTGTAAAAAGTATTTGAAACTCAATAAATCAAAGGTTCATTTATGCTATAATATTCTTAATGAATTTTCAGAAAGGAAACTCAATGCCCTACAAATTTCTACTCTTCGATCTTGACCATACTCTTCTTGATTTTGATGCTGCTGAGGATGTGGCTTTGACGCAACTTCTAAAGGAAGAAGGAGTTGCGGATATTCAAGTCTATAAAGAATACTACGTTCCTATGAACAAGGCTCTCTAGAAGGACTTGGAGCAAAAGAAAATCAGTAAACAAGAACTGGTTAACACGCGCTTTTCTCGTTTATTTGCTCATTTTGGACAGGAAAAAGACGGTAAGTTACTTGCTCAGCGTTACCAATTTTACTTAGCCCAGCAAGGACAAACCCTTTCGGGAGCTCATGAACTTTTGGACAGTCTCATTGAGCGTGATTATGAGCTGTACGCTGCGACAAATGGCATTACTGCTATTCAGACAGGTCGTTTGGCTCAATCTGGTCTGGCTCCCTATTTCAACCAAGTCTTTATCTCCGAGCAATTACAAACACAAAAGCCTGACGCACTATTCTATGAAAAAATCGGTCAGCAAATTGTAGGATTTAGCAAAGAAAAGGCCCTGATGATTGGAGATTCGCTAACAGCTGATATTCAAGGTGGCAATAATGCTGACATTGACACTATCTGGTACAACCCTCAACGCCTCGAAAATCACACACAGGCCCAACCAACTTATGAAGTCCATTCTTACCAAGACTTACTAGATTGTTGGGATGCTATGTAGTGCTTTTCCTAAGAGAGGATGATATGGAAACTAAAGTCATTGAAGAGATTGACAATTTACTAAACCTCATCGAGCAGTATCAGTTAAAAGGTGTGGTTGCTCAAGTAAATTCGTTAAAAGAGTTAAAGTATATCATAAGCAATCATATAGAGTTAAGTGCTCGAGAGAAGATGAATATCCACTATTCGCTCTTTCTCCCTAGGGGTGGTTTATCTGAACTTTACTATATGGACACTAATCTTGAACGGATGATGTCTGTAAATAATCAACTTTCCTATGCTATTGATACAATCGAAAAGTTTTTAATGGTTGATTGATACTGTCAATACTAATGTCAAATAATAGGGTCAATAACAGTATATATAAGAACTGTAAAAAGTGGTTTAGATAGCCACTTTTTGCTATAATAGAGGCAGTAAAAACGAAGGAGTCGGCTATGCAACACTCATCTTGGCATGCTTTGATTAAGGAGCAATTACCTGAAGGTTATTTTGGGAAAATCAATCAATTTATGGAACAGATCTATGCTCAGGGAACTGTTTATCCACCTAAGGAAAAAGTTTTTCAGGCTCTCTTGACTACACCGCTTGAAGAAGTGAAGGTGGTGATTCTAGGGCAAGACCCCTATCACGGACCAGGTCAGGCGCAGGGCTTGAGTTTTTCTGTACCCGACTCTATCCCAGCTCCGCCGTCCTTGCAAAATATCTTGAAAGAATTGTCAGATGATATCGGGGTTAAGAAATCCCATGATTTAACTGCTTGGGCTGAGCAAGGAGTCTTACTTCTCAATGCTTGCTTGACCGTTCCTGCTGGGCAGGCCAATGGTCATGCTGGGCAGATATGGGAGCCTTTTACAGATGCTGTGATTCAGGTGGTCAATAATCTAGACAGACCAGTAGTCTTTGTGCTCTGGGGCGCTTATGCACGCAAGAAGAAGGTCTTGGTTACCAATCCTCACCACTTAATTATCGAATCAGCCCATCCTAGTCCTTTATCGGTTTATAGAGGATTTTGGGGTTCCCAGCCTTTTTCCAAGGCCAATACATTCTTAACAGAGACAGGACAAGAGCCAATCGATTGGCTTAGATAAGGAGAGAAGATGCCTCAGTTAGCGACGATTTGCTACATTGATAACGGAAAAGAACTACTCATGCTCCATCGAAATAAGAAGCCCAATGATGTCCATGAAGGGAAATGGATTGGTGTGGGTGGTAAGCTAGAACGAGGGGAGACTCCACAGGAATGTGCAGCGCGTGAAATCCTCGAAGAAACAGGGCTCAAAGCCAAGCCAGTTCTAAAAGGTGTTATCACTTTTCCAGAATTCACACCAGATTTAGATTGGTACACCTATGTTTTTAAGGTGACAGAGTTCGAGGGTGACTTGATTGACTGCAATGAGGGAACCTTAGAATGGGTTCCCTATGATGAAGTCTTAAGCAAGCAAACTTGGGAGGGTGACCACACCTTTGTTGAATGGCTTTTAGAGGACAAACCCTTCTTTTCAGCCAAGTTTGTTTATGATGGGGATAAATTATTGGATACCCAAGTTGATTTCTATGAATAAAGGAGAAAGCAGATGCTACTAATCAAAAATGGTCATGTAATGGATCCTAAGTCTGGTTTGGATCAAGTGTGTGATATTTTAGTCCAAGATGGAAAAATTGTCAAAATTGCCCCTGAAATCAAGGAAGAAGGAGCAGAGGTGCTTGATGCTACTGGTCTTGTAGTTGCGCCTGGACTAGTTGATATTCATGTTCATTTCCGTGAACCTGGTCAGACCCACAAGGAGGACATCCATACTGGGGCACTAGCTGCTGCTGCAGGTGGTTTTACAACGGTTGTCATGATGGCTAATACTAGTCCAACCATTTCGGACGTAGAAACTTTGCAAGAAGTTCTTCAGTCAGCTGCCAAGGAAAAAATCAATGTCAAGACAGTTGCGACTATTACCAAGAACTTTAATGGCCAAGACTTGACAGACTTTAAGTCGCTTTTAGAAGCTGGAGCTGTTGGTTTTTCTGATGACGGGATTCCACTTGAAAGTAGTAAAGTTGTCAAAGAAGCCATGGAAGAAGCCAAAAAACTCAATACCTTTATCAGCCTTCATGAGGAAGATCCAGGTTTAAATGGGATTCTTGGATTTAACGAAAACATCGCTAAGGAACATTTTCATATCTGTGGAGCGACTGGGGTGGCTGAGTACGCTATGATTGCACGTGATGTTATGATTGCCTATGCAACCAAGGCCCATGTTCACATTCAGCATTTGTCTAAAGAAGAAAGTGTCAAGGTGGTGGAGTTTGCTCAAGGACTAGGTGCGCAGGTCACAGCAGAAGTAGCGCCACAGCATTTCTCTAAGACAGAAGCTCTTCTTTTAACTCAAGGTAGCAATGCCAAAATGAATCCTCCACTTCGTTTGGAGTCAGACCGTCGTGCCGTTATCGAAGGTCTCAAGTCAGGTGTTATCACAGTTATCGCAACGGACCACGCGCCTCACCATGCAGATGAGAAAAATGTAGAAGATATCACCAAAGCGCCATCTGGTATGACTGGCTTGGAAACCTCTCTATCTCTCGGTTTAACTTATTTGGTGGAAGCTGGTGAGCTAAGCTTGATGGAATTGCTAGAAAAAATGACTGTTAATCCAGCCAAGCTTTACAACTTTGAAGCAGGCTACTTAGCTGAAAATGGTCCGGCGGATATCACTATCTTTGACGCCAAGGCTGATCGCCTTGTAGACTCACACTTTGCTTCAAAAGCAGCTAATTCACCATTTATTGGTGAAACTTTAAAAGGGCAGGTTAAATATACCATCTGTAAGGGACAAATCGTCTACAAAAACTAGACGGGATTCTGCTCTGTAAACAAAAAGAATAGAGAGCGTATATGTATCCAACCCATCAATTTAAAGACAAGTTTGTCTTATTTCTTAAGATATTTTTCCCTATCCTGATTTATCAGTTTGCCAATTATTCTGCCTCATTTGTTGATACAACCATGACTGGGCAGTACAATACCATGGACTTGGCAGGAGTATCAACTGCAACGAGTCTATGGAATCCTTTCTTTACTTTTTTAACAGGGATTGTTTCGGCCATGGTTCCCATCATAGGCCATCATCTGGGACGGGGCAAAAAGGAAGAAGTGGCATCTGACTTTTATCAATTCATCTACTTAGCTTTCGGACTGTCTTTGGTCTTGCTTGGCATGGTAGTATTCTTAGCGCCACCTGTCTTAAACAACATCGGACTAGAAGCTCAAGTGGCGGCAGTTGCAGTTTCCTATCTTTGGTACCTGTCTATCGGGATTATTCCCTTGTTGCTTTTTAGTGTCATTCGGTCATTGTTAGATTCTCTTGGTTTGACCAAACTATCTATGTATCTCATGCTCCTATTACTTCCGCTCAATAGTGGTTTTAACTATCTCTTGATATATGGAGCATTCGGTTTTCCTGAGCTTGGTGGTGCAGGAGCAGGGCTAGGAACTTCGCTAGCCTATTGGGTTTTATTGGGGATTTCCCTGCTTGTTTTGTTCAAACAAAAAAGATTAAAAGCGTTACATCTTGAAAAACGGATTCCACTCAATATAGATAAAATCAAGGAAGGTGTTCGGCTAGGTCTACCAATCGGGGGAACCGTCTTTGCTGAAGTAGCCATTTTCTCTGTGGTTGGACTAATCATGGCTAAGTTTTCATCGCTCATCATCGCTAGCCACCAGTCAGCTATGAACTTTTCGAGTCTTATGTACGCTTTTCCTATGAGTATTTCCTCTGCTATGGCGATTGTTGTGTCTTACGAGGTGGGGGCTAAACGTTTTGAGGATGCAAAAACCTATGCTCGTCTGGGGAGAGTAACCGCCCTTATTTTTGCAGGTCTTACCCTGTCTTTTCTCTACATTTTTAGAGATCGTGTAGCAGGCCTATATGGGAATGACCCTCACTTCATTGAAACAACTGCTGTATTTCTAACCTACAGTCTCTTTTTCCAGTTAGCTGATACCTTTGCGGCTCCGCTTCAGGGGATTTTAAGAGGGTATAAGGACACTATCGTTCCTTTCTATCTTGGTCTAATCGGATATTGGGGAGTAGCGATACCTCTAGGATATCTACTAGATCAAGCAACTGACTTAGGGGCATTTGCCTACTGGATTGGGTTGATTGCCAGCTTGATTGTTTCTGGTTGTTTGTATCAATGGCGTTTGAAATCCATAATGAAAAGATTGAGCTAATTTTAAGAAATTATCCTGAAAAAACAACTTTGTGAAAAAATGTTCTAACTAGAGAGAATCCCTGTTTTAACAGGGGTTTATTTTTTATATTGTGAAATTTTATTAGCCATATACTTTGACAGTGTATACTAAAAAAGGTAAAATAGTAAGGTAAGTACAAAGTTAGAAAGGCAAGATTATGTCAACTTTAGATAAGAATCTTTTGCTAGAGATGTTCCGTAAGATGGAAGAAATTCGTCGCATGGACTTAAAAATCGCTCAGTTAGTGAAAAAGGGAAAAGTTCCCGGTATGACTCACTTTTCTGTCGGAGAGGAAGCTGCTAACGTCGGAGCGATGCTGGCTCTCAATCCAGATGATCTGATTACCTCAAATCACCGTGGACATGGACAGGCTATTGCCAAAGGGATTGACCTTAATGGAATGATGGCAGAAATCCTTGGGAAATACACTGGAACCTGTAAAGGAAAAGGGGGTTCTATGCATATCGCTGACCTGGATGCTGGTAACCTTGGTGCCAATGGTATCGTAGGTGGTGGTATGGGAATCGCTGTCGGTGCAGCCCTCAGTCAACAAATGCAACATACTGGTAAAATCGTTGTCTGCTTCTTTGGAGATGGCGCGACCAACGAAGGTGTTTTCCACGAAGCAGTGAACATGGCTTCTATTTGGAAACTTCCTGTTATTTTCTACTGCATTAACAACGGTTATGGGATTTCTGCGGATATCAAGAAAATGACTAATGTGGAGCATATCCATCAACGTAGTGCGGCATATGGAATTCCTGGAATGTTTATCGAAGATGGAAACAATGTCATCGATGTTTATGAAGGATTTAAGAAAGCTGTAGATCATGTTCGTGGTGGCAATGGCCCAGTCTTGATCGAAAGTGTAACCTATCGCTGGCTTGGTCACTCATCATCTGACCCTGGTAAATATCGTACGCGTGAAGAAGTGGAACTGTGGAAACAAAAAGACCCAATCGAAAACCTTCGTAACTACCTCGTTGAAAATAACATTGCGAGTGCCGAAGAATTGGAAGAAATCCAAGCACAAGTCAAGGAAGCAGTAGAATCTTCTGTTAAATTTGCGGAAGAAAGCCCATTCCCACCACTAGAATCCGCATTTGAAGATATTTACGCAGACTAAGGAGAAAGAGATAAAAATGGAAACAAAAACAATGTCCTTCCGTGACACTATTATCCTTGCTATGTCTGAGGAAATGCGTCGCGATGAAAATGTGTTCTTGATGGGAGAAGATGTCGGTGTCTTCGGAGGAGACTTCGGTACTTCTGTTGGAATGCTCGAAGAATTTGGTCCAGAACGTATCCGTGACTGTCCGATTTCTGAAGCTGCCATCTCTGGAGCAGCAGCAGGAGCAGCCATGACAGGACTTCGTCCAATCGTCGATATGACCTTCATGGACTTCTCGGTTATTGCCATGGACAATATCGTCAACCAAGCTGCTAAAACACGTTATATGTTTGGTGGGAAAGGTCAGGTTCCAATGACTGTCCGTTGTGCAGCTGGTAATGGAGTTGGTTCTGCGGCTCAGCACTCGCAATCACTAGAGTCTTGGTTCACTCACATTCCAGGACTTAAGGTTGTAGCTCCAGGTACACCTGCTGACATGAAAGGACTGCTCAAGTCTTCTATCCGTGATAACAACCCTGTTATCATCCTTGAGTACAAGTCAGAATTTAACCAAAAAGGGGAAGTGCCAGTTGATCCAGACTACACAATCCCACTTGGAGTTGGTGAAATCAAACGTGAAGGTACAGATGTAACAGTCGTTACTTATGGTAAAATGCTTCGTCGTGTGGTTCAAGCTGCTGAAGAATTAGCAGAAGAGGGAATTTCAGTTGAAATTGTGGACCCACGTACCCTCGTTCCGCTTGATAAGGATATCATCATTAACTCAGTGAAGAAGACTGGTAAGGTGGTGCTTGTCAACGATGCTCACAAGACAAGTGGCTATATCGGAGAGATTTCAGCTATTATTTCAGAATCAGAAGCATTTGATTATCTAGACGCACCAATCCGCCGTTGCGCCGGAGAAGATGTGCCAATGCCTTACGCGCAAAACCTAGAAAATGCAATGATTCCAACAGTTGAAAGCATCAAAAATGCAATCCGTAAGACATATAACAAAGAATAGAAATGCATAAATTAAATTATGTAGAATCTTTGAATTTTTAACTTTAGTAACTTGAGATACGTGTTGTATTCAAGTGATTTAAAGAGTTGCAACATGAGTGAGTCGAATCGATAATATTCGACGAATGAATTAGTAAGTCTACTAGGTTGACCGCCTAATAGCGGCAACCGTAATAACTTGAGACGCGTTTCGTGTCCAAGTTACTTGTAGAGTTGAACACGGGCTAAAAGCTCGGAAAAAAGATAAATCTCCTTGACTTCATCGAAGCCGGCGTCGATTTCCTATTTTTCAGTCGCTTTTTACGCCCTTAGTATCATAATTAGAATTGGAGAGGTCATGGCTGATGACAAGCTAAGAGCGACTCCTGCGGCTAGAAAGTTAGCGAATGATCTAGGGATCAACCTCTACGACGTTTCTGGCTCAGGTGCAAACGGTCGTGTCCACAAAGAAGACGTGGAAACTTATAAAGACACAAATGTGGTTCGCATTTCGCCACTTGCAAAACGAATTGCCCTCGAACATAACATTGCTTGGCAGGAAATCCAAGGAACAGGTCATCGTGGCAAGATCATGAAGAAGGACGTTTTGGCCTTGCTTCCTGAAAATATCGAAAACGATACTATCAAGTCTCCTGCTCAGATTGAAAAAGTGGAAGAAGTCCCAGACACTATCACTCCTTATGGTGAGATTGAGCGTATTCCAATGACACCAATGCGTAAGGTTATCGCGCAACGTATGGTTGAATCTTACCTAACTGCGCCAACTTTCACACTCAACTATGAAGTTGATATGACTGAAATGCTGGCCCTTCGTAAGAAGGTTCTTGATCCGATTATGGAAGCGACTGGTAAGAAGACTACTGTAACAGACCTTCTTTCACTCGCTGTTGTGAAAACATTGATGAAACACCCATACATCAACGCTTCATTGACAGAAGACGGCAAGACCATTATCACTCATAACTATGTCAACCTTGCGATGGCGGTTGGTATGGATAACGGTCTAATGACACCAGTTGTTTACAATGCTGAAAAAATGAGCTTGTCAGAGTTAGTAGTAGCCTTTAAGGATGTGATTGGTCGTACTCTGGATGGTAAATTGGCTCCAAGTGAGTTACAAAACTCAACCTTCACAATCAGTAACTTGGGAATGTTTGGCGTTCAGTCCTTTGGTCCTATTATTAACCAACCAAACTCAGCTATCCTCGGGGTTAGCTCAACAGTTGAAAAACCTGTAGTTGTCAATGGTGAGATTGTCATTCGCCCTATCATGAGCCTAGGATTAACCATTGACCACCGTGTCGTAGATGGTATGGCTGGTGCTAAGTTTATGAAAGACTTAAAAGCGTTAATTGAGAACCCAATCTCAATGTTGGTTTAAGTTAGCTATTGTTATTTTAGAGTTTTAGATAAAGGAAGTAAGACATGGCCTTAGAAGTAATTATGCCAAAAGCCGGCGTGGATATGACAGAAGGACAAATCGTCCAATGGAATAAGAAAGTCGGAGAATTTGTAAAAGAAGGAGAAATCCTTTTGGAAATCATGACTGACAAAGTCAGCATGGAATTGGAAGCCGAAGAAGATGGATACTTGATTGCCATCCTCAAAGGAGATGGTGAAACAGTTCCGGTTACAGAAGTTATCGGTTACCTTGGTGAAGAAGGGGAAAATATTCCAACAGCTGGAGCGGCTGCGCCAGAATCAAAAACTGCACCTGCAGCTAGTGCCTCAAACGACGACGGTAAGAGCGATGATGCCTTTGATATCGTTGTGATTGGTGGAGGTCCTGCTGGTTATGTTGCAGCGATTAAAGCTGCCCAACTCGGTGGTAAGGTTGCCCTTGTTGAAAAATCTGAACTCGGTGGAACCTGCTTGAACCGTGGCTGTATCCCAACTAAGACATATCTTCACAACGCTGAAATCATCGAAAACATCGGTCATGCAGCAAACCGTGGTATCGTCATCGAAAATCCAAACTTCACTGTTGATATGGATAAACTTTTAGAGACTAAATCTAAAGTTGTCAGTACCTTGGTAGGTGGTGTTGCTGGTCTCCTTCGTAGTTATGGAGTTACTGTTCATAAGGGTGTTGGTACTATTACTAAAGATAAGAATGTCTTGGTTAATGGTTCAGAGTTACTTGAAACTAAAAAGATCATCCTTGCTGGTGGTTCAAAAGTCAGCAAGATTAACGTCCCTGGTATGGAATCTCCACTTGTGATGACCAGTGATGATATTCTTGAAATGAACGAAGTTCCAGAAAGCCTTGTAATCATCGGTGGTGGAGTTGTCGGTATCGAACTCGGCCAAGCATTCATGACATTTGGTTCAAAAGTAACTGTTATCGAAATGATGGACCGTATCGTTCCAGCTATGGATGAGGAAGTTTCTAAGAATCTTCGCTTGATCCTTGAGCGTAAAGGTATGACCATCTTGACAGGTACAAAATTGCAAGAAATCATCGAAGAAAATGGTCAACTTCGTATCAAGGTTGAAGGAAAAGACGATATCATCGCAAGCAAAGCCCTTCTTTCAATCGGTCGTGTGCCAGACCTTGAAGGAATTGGCGATGTTGAGTTTGAATTGGATCGTGGTCGCATCAAGGTCAACGAATATATGGAAACTTCTGTTCCAGGTATCTACGCACCAGGTGACATCAACGGTACTAAGATGTTGGCGCACGCGGCCTTCCGCATGGGTGAAGTTGCCGCTGAAAATGCCCTCAAAGGAAACCATGCTGTTGCCAAATTGAACTTGACTCCTGCAGCCATCTATACTCTTCCTGAAGTAGCTGCAGTAGGTTTGACTGAAGAACAAGCTCGTGAGAAATACGATGTAGCCATCGGTAAATTCAACTTTGCTGCCAACGGTCGTGCCATTGCATCAGATGCTGCTCAAGGTTTCGTAAAAGTCATTGCAGATAAGAAATACGGAGAAATCCTTGGTGTGCACATCATTGGTCCTGCAGCTGCAGAATTGATCAACGAGGCGTCAAGTATCATCGAAATGGAAATCACTGTTGAAGAAATGCTGAAGACTATCCACGGACACCCAACCTACTCTGAAGTGATGTACGAAGCGTTTGCGGATGTTCTAGGAATGGCCATCCATTCACCTAAGAAAAAATAAAACGAAGATAGACTAGACTGGAAGATTATTTCCAGTCTCTATCGTATAAAGGGATATCATGAAATACATTATCAATCATTCAAACGACACTGCTTTTAATATCGCCTTGGAAGAATATGCCTTTAAACACTTACTAGATGAGGATCAAATCTTCCTTCTTTGGATTAACAAACCTTCTATCATTGTTGGTCGTCACCAGAATACTATTGAAGAAATTAACCGTGATTATGTTCGAGAAAATGGCATTGAGGTAGTCCGCCGTATCAGTGGTGGTGGAGCTGTTTATCACGATTTAAACAACCTCAACTACACCATCATTTCAAAAGAAGATGAAAACAAGGCCTTTGACTTCAAGAACTTCTCAACTCCAGTTATCAATACCTTAGCTCAACTAGGTGTTAAAGCTGAGTTCACAGGCCGTAATGACCTTGAGATTGATGGCAAAAAATTCTGTGGCAATGCCCAAGCCTATATCAATGGACGTATTATGCACCATGGTTGCTTGTTATTTGACGTTGATTTATCAGTCCTTGCTAACGCCCTCAAGGTTTCAAAGGACAAATTTGAGTCAAAAGGTGTGAAATCCGTCCGTGCTCGTGTAACCAATATTATTAATGAATTACCAGAAAAAATCACAGTCGAAGAATTCCGTGATCTGCTCTTGGAATACATGAAAAAAGAGTACCCAGAGATGACTGAATACGTCTTTTCAGAAGAAGAATTGGCTGAAATCAATCGCATCAAGGATACTAAGTTTGGTACTTGGGACTGGAACTACGGCAAATCACCTGAATTTAACATCCGTCGTGGAACAAAATTCACTAGTGGTAAGGTTGAAGTTTTTGCCAACGTCATTGAATCAAAAATCCAAGATATCAAGATTTATGGTGACTTCTTTGGTATCGAAGACGTTGCAGCTGTAGAAGATGTCCTTCGTGGCGTAAAATATGAACGCGAAGATGTTCTTAAGGCACTAGAAACTATTGACATCACACGCTACTTTGCTGGTATCAGCCGTGAAGAAATCGCTGAAGCAGTAGTGGGGTAAGGAAAAAGAATCCATTTATGATGGATTCTTTTATTAGGGTTAAACTTAATAATCATGCTGATTAGATTATAATAGAGATGAAAAATGAAAAGGAGTTATTCATTAATGTTAGAAATTCCAGTAGAAAGCCTTAATCTATTTGAACAGTTAGACCGCAATGTTGTCGCTTTCTATAGAAATGAAGAAATTAATCAAACTGAAAGTTTAAATATAAGCATCACACAAGAACATTATGATATGAAATACAAAGAGCTTCAGCCTTTAGGATACCAGGCTGTTCAAATACCTTTAGGAATGGCTTTAGATAATGTAATCCAGCAAGCATATTTCCAAAATCTTATAATTGGCGGTCTTCTGCCCGATGGAATCAAAGTAAACAAAGAAGACTTAATGCCTTTGAAAGATATTGTTGATAGTTTTTGTATTATGTATGCTGCAACGAATAACCGACTAGAAAATAGTAAGGCTTATGAATTTATGAAAGATAAGACAGTATTCTTTATTGGTAAACTGTTAACTGACGATCTTAAAAATGGTTACGAAATTTCGTATATGGGAATCGAAAGAGAATCAGCTGATGGAACTTCTTATGAAGCAGTAAAATGTTTTCTAACTAAAGAGAGTGCTGAGCAGTTCAATGATTCAAAAAAACCTATAAGCTCAGCAAATCTAGCCTATCTGCAAGCCTTTTGGGGTAAACAAGTAATTATAGAGCCACACCGTAACTACTGGATTGAGTTTAAATAACTAAAAAACGAAAGATCAATTCCTTTTATCTTTCGTTTTTTAGCGATAGTTGATTTACATAATTTATAATATGTAACTTTCATAAACTGTCTAAAGCATTCTTTTGTTCATCGTTAACGATATGAGTATAGAGGTCAGTGACTTGTGTACTGGCGTGTCCTAGCTGATGGCTGACCAAAACTTGCGATTTAGTAACATCATAGAGCCTAGTCGCCAGGGTATGGCGTAGTTTGTGGGGAGTTACACGGACTTTGAAGTCTTCAGAGTACTTAGCAACCATCTTTTCAACACTAGAAGCATCGATACGATTGGGAACGCCACGATACAAGGTCAGGAAGAGTGCTGTATCCGACTTTTCCGTCTTATAACGTTGATTTCGAATGGCAAGATAATTTTCAAGATAAGGTTTTGCAAATGCCGCGACATTGACTGAGTCACGTTTGCCACCTTTTCGAGTGACATCAATGACCATCATTTTGAGATTAAGGTCTCTTATATCCAGATTAACAGCTTCAGATAAGCGAACACCAGACGCCAAGAGAAGGGCAATAATGGCTAAATCACGTTCTTTATTTTTATTGAATGACGAGAGAGCACGATTTGAGAGCTGTTGTGGGTACTCCTGGTCGATATAGGTTAGAAAACCTTCTGTTTCATCACCTAGAAAGAGTTTTTGCTTGATGTTTTCAGCTCTGGCAGCAAGAGTTTCTTTCTTTTTCTTGGTTGAAACTTTCTTCATTACATTACGATAGAAATAAGGCTCCCCCTGGTCGTTTTCAACCTCCTCTGTTAGATACTTGTAAAGACTAGAAAGTGCCGACAAAGTCCGATTAATGGTCGTCTGAGAGACACCTTGTTTGGTTGTATTGGCATTCAGCAATGGACGTTCACGTAGATAAAGGATAAAGGATTCCATGTCTTTTTTAGACATATTTTCCAAGACCGATAAAGGAATGTCAGACATTTTATCAGCATTTGAAATCCCAGACTCCAAAACCCAGCTGAAAAATCGATCGTATTCCTTGAGGTATTCGTACAGAGTTGTAAAACTGTAAGGAACAGCAAGCTTTGATTGGTAGTATTCCAGAACATACCAGGGCATGATTTGTTTTAGTTTGTCGATTCGTTCCAGTAAAATCTCACGTTTCATGTATTTTCTCCATAATTAAGTCTACTAGTAGTATAGCATAGACTCATATATTTTTCAAGAAAATTATAGTTTTTCGGAAAGATGTAATAAGAAACTAAAAAAGAAGTCTAACTTTCCCCCATTTATCTTGAACCCTTTGTTAAATTTCATCATACTTGAGCAATATATTCGGAATCTTTTCTTCAAGACTCTTGCGAACCTTACCTTGAATTGCAGTGTCCATTTGGCTGTTTATGCTTGTAATGGTTGATTTGGTTTCTGTAGCAATTTCCTTAGCTGCCTTATTAAAGTTATCTTTTAATTTATTCTTTGCTGTTATTGCTAACTTTGCTTCCGTAATGATTCGGTTTCTTTCCATCATTCGATACATTTGTTTCAGTGCATATTGGTATTCTTCATCTGTGTAGTATTCATTCATTGGTGCTTGCATAATCTCTCCTTAGTTTGTGAAATTCTTCATCTAAATCATTTCTTTTTTTGCGAAACTCGTTATCGTATTTTTCTCTCTCATCTTCGAGTTTAACCCTATGATCTCTGTATACTTGATTCGAAAAGTGTCTCAAATTTTCTATTTCTATAAAATAGTCTCTAACATCATCAGCCGTTGACGAAAATTTTCTCAAAGTATGATACATTTTATCAACTTCTTCGGAAATTAGTTTTTCTAAGTTTGCATTTCGTCCGTCTAGATCAAGGGCCTTGTTATCGAGTTTCTTTTTTTCTTGATAATATTGGTCTTCTAGAGTAAATAGTTCTCTTTCTTTCTCTTTTATTTCCTCCCATTTTACATCTTTTCTTTCCATTGTCGAAACTCCTTGGCTAATTGCTTATCTGTTGCTACTGTTTTTTCGATAACTTCCTGTAATTGTTTATCCAAATTTTCAAATGCTTGGGCGGAAGCATTCATCTTAGTGGCTGTTTGATTTGTCTCTGCCTGAAACGTATCTATAAGCTGTGCTTGAGTAATAAATACCTTGGCTAGCAAAAATGGCATCAACCTCATAGGGAGCTAATGCTGTGTAGCTTGTAAAATCGATTTTTGACCAAATTTCTTGTAATTCCTGATTGGCTTTTTTGGCTAAGGCGCTCACTTCATCAGCTCCAGTTCTTGCTGCTGTAGCCATAGATGATGATAGGATAGAATCTTGAGCTGCATCTAAGTATATTTCCTCAGAGCTACTAATGCCACCTGATGACCAGTTTGATTTCAAGTCCTTGTAATGAGCCATTCCTCGGAGACTGTTGGCATATGCTCGACAAACGCCACTGATTAAGGGTTTTCCTCCTTTGCCATCTACAAGTTGACCAGTTGCAGGATCAAACTCCCAGTCACCAATTTTATGACTCGAACCATCAAGCCAGTGAATCGTTCTAGGCATAGAGTTTGTAGTGGCCGTATTATACCATTCTGGGTGGTTGAAATCATTCCAGACTACTACGTCA
This sequence comes from Streptococcus sp., assembly GCF_030528045.1. GTDB lineage: Bacteria > Bacillota > Bacilli > Lactobacillales > Streptococcaceae > Streptococcus. The sequence continues at coordinate 20,117 of NZ_JAUMZR010000013.1, read as the reverse complement.
TCATTTTTTCTACGGTAATCTATAAACATAGAAGGGTTGCTTTCAATAAATGCTTTTTTTTCAATGAAAGGGCTCCATATTTAAACCAAGCATTAAAGGTAGTCGTAGGTATATGATATTTAGCCCCTACTTTTAGCATATAAGATCCTTGTGAATAACCAGATAGTTGACTAACTTCATATCTGGGATCATCCATAATCTCTTTTACGAATTGGTCAGCAACCTTATATTGTGGAGATAAATAAGTTTGCCTTGCAATTATGGCACTATTGACGTCGCGTGAGCTGAACATAGTTTTATTCACGGGACTATCAGGATCCGTTCCCGCAGCAATCACAGCTACATTTTTATAATCTGGTTTGCCGTTGACAATAGGTGCAACTGCCAGTCCATCAAAACCTGTTTCAGTGTCAGACTTAGTGGCAACAACACGGAATTCTTGACTATCGGAGGTGGTTATAGTGTTGGTTTCGTAGCTAGCTAATTCAGAATCAGATTTACTAACAACAAGCTTCTTATGTTTTCGTCTAGCAAACTCAGAATTCACACTGTAAACTGCAGTATCTCTATTTAAATTATTAAGCTGTTTATCTGTATAACTAAATGACATTATTGTTCTCCTTCATCATTATTAGAATAAGTTATCCTAATTTTTGAAGCAGTTTTACCTTTATTTTCATTTAAAAATTGTCTATCTTTTACTCTATTCTCCCATTCCAATGAAGCATCTGTTATTTCTTCAGTGTCTAGAGAATATCCAACACCATACTTAATTTTTTCTTCATGTTTAAATTTGATTTCTACATCACAAGACCACGAACCCGGAGGGTTTGTGTATTCTGGATTAGAAATCTTAATCCCCTCAATCCCCTGGTAGGAATTCTTTAAAGCATTCACCAAACTAACTTCATACTCTCTATTTCGACGCTCTTCCTGAGACTTCCCTAACATACTAAACATAAAAACACCTCCTGCAGTAATGAATGCAACTAACAAAACGATTAGTAGACTTTTATAACTTTTTTTAGTGTTGGAATTGTTCATTGAAGCTTTTCTCCTTTTTCTTATTATACTATAAGATTTGTCTACATTACACTATAATAAGAAAAAATTATTTTAAATCTACCAATCAATCATAGTAGGATTTCCTAGGTCCGTTCCAGCAGCAATCACAGCTATACTTTTATAATCAGGTTCGCCGTTTACAATAGGTGCAACTGCCAGTCCATCAAATCCCGTTACTGGGTCAGACTTAGTGGCAACAACACGGAATTCTTGACCATCAGAGGTGGTAATCATATTTTTTTCATTTTCCAATAGATTATCGTCTTCTTTATTGACAATAGTATATGTTTGATTTTCATCACGATTTGCATATTCATCATTGACACTGTATACATTCTTCCCGTGATTAAATTCATTAAATTGTTTATCAGTATAATTAAAATTCATTTACTGTTCTCCTGTTTCACCATTTGAATAAATCACTTTTACATTTTTTTCTGTAATTCCACGATGGTTTATCAAATATTGATTATCATCTTTTCGAGAACTATTTTGAAAATCTCTACTTCTTATTTCGTTATTTTGTTTATTAAATGCGATTATATAACTTAGTTGTTTGCTGTCAGAGAAAAATATTTTAACTTTTGCGCCCCAAGCATCAGACGGAATTGATGCATATGAAGGGTCTGTTATATGTACCTCCTCAATCCCTTCATATGAATTCTTTAAGGCATTTACCAAACTAACTTCATACTCTCTATTTCGACGCTCTTCTTGGGATTTCCCTAACATACTAAACATAAAAACACCTCCTGCTGTGATAGTTGCGAGTAGTAAAACTACGAATAATGGTTTATAGCTTTTTCTTAATCTGTCTTTACTCATTGTTATCTCCACTCCTCTCAGCATATTCAGAATTTACACTATAAACATTTATTCCATGATTTAATTCATTGAGTTGTTTATAAGTATAAGTGTATACCATTAGTATTCTCCTTCTGAACCATCTGAATAAATAATTTTTGTGAGTTTACTAGTCTTACCCAAGTGACTATTTAAAAATTCTCGGTCCTCTTTTCTATTCTCTCTTTCTAAGGATACATCAGAAATATGTTTATCATTTTTTGAATAATTAATTTTATATTTTATGCTTCTCTCATTAAAAAATAGTTCAACTACGCAAGTCCAGCTTCCTGGCGGATTTGTGTAGTTTGCATTAGAAAATCTAATTTCTTCAATACCCTCATAACTATCTTTTAAAGTTTCAACCAAACTAACTTCATATTCTCTATTTCGACGTTCTTCTTGAGACTTCCCTAACATACTAAACATAAAAACACCTCCTGCTGTGATAATTGCGATTGACAAAACGATTAGTAACCTTTCTCCTTGAAAACTCTTCGTTCACACTATAAACAGCATAATCTTGGTTTAAATTATTCAAGTGTTCATCAGTATATTGGAAATACATCATAGTTCTCCTTGCTCACTATCAGAATAAGTAATTTTCACTGACTTTAAAGTTTGCCCTTTATGAGTTTCTAAATACTGCCAATCTTCGTTTGTTTCTTGACGTCCACCATAATTGGTTCTATAGTTTAAATGATGATTAATTCCATATGAAAGAGTTCTTTCATCTTTAAATTTAATTTCGACATCACAAGACCACGAACCAAGAGGACTTGTGTATTCTGGATTAGAAATTTTAATCTCCTCAATCCCTTGGTAGGAATTCTTTAAGGCGTTTACCAAACTGACTTCATATTCTCTATTTCGACGTTCTTCTTGAGATTTCCCTAACATACTAAATATAGAAACACCTTCTGCTGTAATGGCTACGAGTAACAAAATGATTAGTATTCTTGTATGACTTTTTTTAATTCCAGAATTATTCATTTATGCTTTTCTCCTTTTTCTTATTATACAATATATTCTAATCATTCTTAACAAAGTAGGGGGGGGTAAAAATCATACTATATACTGAAAATCAGATTTCTAATTCTTAAAAAACCAAATCTTTTTTGATTTGGTTTAAGGTTTATATTTAATTTTATTTATACCAACTATACTCATCTTTTTTATGTACTACCATATAGCAGGATACCAAGATGATGAAGATTTTAAGCAGGTAGGTTTCGTATCGATCAGTGTCTATGGTTAGCTGAGACAAGACGTTAATGATCGAATGTGTCATAACGCAAATCCAGAGATTCTTTGTTTTGTTATAAAGAGTTGAGAGTATGAAAGAATTCGACAGCAATCCAAATAACCACCAAAGACAATAAATTTGAAGAACATCAAAAATGGGAGATACCAGCTAAATTCTACTATTTTTCCACTAAACATTAGAAAAGAAAAATCAAGGATAATAAGGAAAAAAGATAATAAATAGTGTTTATAACTGGTATGAATGTTAAAAAAATCGTTAACGATCTTCTTAAAAGGAATATGAAAATAGTGATTTGCAACAATTATTCCCCAAAGAGCTGAGGAAATCCCACCAACAATGATTCCTAAAATAGTTAATAGATTGGAATGAATAGAAAAATGATTCAAGAGAAAGAAAAGGAGACAAACTGATACTATTTGGCTAAATACGCCTAGCAAATATACTGCAATTGCCTTATTTCTTTTCATTGAGAATCCTTTCAATAATATTTTACGTAAAATAAATTATGTAAAAAACTTACAACAACAAATCTTTGACTTTCCCAATTTCACTTTTTGGAATCACCAGGTGAATCATATCACCCAGATACATTCTAGTTGAGCCGTTAACGGTTTGGCTTTTGCCATTATGGACTTGGGTGGTAATGAGTACGTTATGTGGCAAGTTGAGCTCGTGAACCTGTTTTCCTGCTATTTTATCTGATACAGGGATTTCAATGAGGGTGATTTCTCCTTCATCTGTCGCTTCTTCTGGCAGCATTTTTTCTAGCATGGCCTCATAGACTGGCGCACCTTTAAGTAAATCCATGATGATATAGGCAACTAGGGTTACCAATCCAAGTGGCATGAGATTGCGAATGTCACCTACCATTTCGGTTACCAGAATCATAGCGGTTAAGGGAGCTTTTGATATTGCTCCAAAGTAGCCACTCATTCCCAAAATGACAAATATAGGGAATTGCTCCTGACTGACAAGTCCAATATTCACACAAATGACACCAACTAGGGCACCAAGTAAGGAACCAAGCGCTAAAATGGGTAGGAAAATTCCTCCTGGGAGGCCACTTCCATAACTAATCATACTCCAAACAAAGCGGATCAAAAAGTAAGCTAATAGAACTTGGAAACTAAAATTTTGCTCAGTTAAGGAAAGAACCAGCTGATTTCCACCACCAAGAATTTGTGGCAAGAAAATCCCGACTGGTATGATAAGGATAAAGGCTAGGATTGGATAATAAGCTTTATCCAAATGAATTTTTTGACCAATCCAGTCATAAATTCGACCAACATTGAGTACAGCCTTCTCATAGAGAAAACCAGAAAGTCCGAGAAAAACTCCCATAAAGAGGTAAATCCAATACTGGTCTAGGGTCATGAGAGGAATGTTGTCTGGCATATCTAGTACGGGTGTTAGGCCAAATATGAGCAGAGAAACAAAGTTTGCTACGAGACTGGCTGCTAGAGTTGAGACCCAAAAAAAGCGGGAAAAATGGTGATAGACTTCTTCTACAACAAAGAGGAGACCTGCAATTGGTGCATTAAAGGCAGCCGCTAAACCTGCAGCAGCTCCACTGGCAATCAGGGAACGTTCCTCTACTGGGCTAGATTTGAGCCACTTGGCTATACCTTTACCACCAACTGCTCCAAGTTGAATACTTGGCCCTTCTCGACCTAGCATAAGGCCACTTGCAATAGCAAGAATGCCTAGAATATATTTTTTCCAAAGGACACTCCACCAATTTAGAGTCATCAGTCCCTTTAGTTCGGCTTCGACTTGAGGAATTCCTGAACCCTTGATATCTTTTTCTGACCGAGTTAGTTTCGCACTGAGCCAGCAAACGAATACATAAAATAGACCAATGATAAAAAGATTGCGCACTAGGTGCGCTGGTTCTTGATAGAGTCCTTGTATCAGATGGAAGCCCTTTTCGATTAAGAAACGAAAGGATCCGACGATTAGCCCGACGACGAGACCAACAATGATTCCTCGTCCAACTTGGGATAATATGGTGCTTGAGGCAAAGGCAAATTCTTTCTTAGAACTGAGTGTTTCTGACTGTTCCTCCATAATCATTTCCTCTTACTTGTCTTTCTTAGGTGAAACCAGTGTTTTGACTGGTTCAAAACTGGTTCGGTGAATTGGGGTGACACCTAGTTTTTCTAGTCCTTCTAGATGTTTAGCTGTCCCGTATCCTGCATTAGCTGTAAAATCATAGCCGGGATATTGCTGATCGTATTCCTTCATCAATTCATCCCGTGTCACCTTGGCCACTATAGATGCAGCTGCGATGGAGAGGGAGTTGGCATCTCCTTTGATAATGGAGGTTTGTGAAATTGGTAACTCCAGTTTCATGGCATCTATCAAGAGGTGCTCAGGTTGCGGACTGAGCTGGGAGATTGCTTCCTTCATGGCTAGTTTGTTAGCTTCATAGATATTGACTTGGTCGATGACCTGATTATCCATGATACCAATCCCAATTGATAAAGCTTGGTCTTGAACAGCTTGATAAATCTCCAGATGTTTCTTTTTGGGGATCTTTTTGCTATCGTTGAGGCCTTTAATCTTACAATTTTTAGGTAAAATAACAGCTACAGCAACTACAGGGCCAGCAAGAGGACCACGTCCAACCTCATCAACACCTGCAATTAGGGTCAATCCTTGCTTGTAAAGCTCTTTTTCGTAGGAAAGCATGGACTCTAGGCGAAGGTCTTCATCCAGTTCAGCCTGAATGGCTTTTTTACGCTTGTTGATTTCCTTTTGAACTCCAGAACGAGGATCTTTTTCCAGTTCAGGAAAAAGGGGATTGTCTAATTCTTTGACAGTGGCAAGAAGGTCTTTGATTTCTTTAATCGTCGTCATCGATGTCATCCAATGTATCTAAGGTATAGTTACCGAGTTTTCCATCACGGACTTCCTTGACGAAGAGGCTGTAAAAGCGGTCGTAGTCGTCTCGGAAACCGAGGGCACGTGTCATATCCATAATAATAACAGGCGCTTCTTCTTCTATCTTCATTTGTTTGAAGCGTTCAGCAAGCTTTTCTGGATAGTGTTTTTTGAAATAATTGAGACCAAAAATGGTCACTTCATCCATTGGGAGTAGTTGATCTTTAATTGCTCCAGTCAAGGCTAGTTTCAAAGCAACGGTTTCGTCTTCGAACTTAGGCCAGAGAATCCCTGGCGTGTCTAGGATTTCAAGATCTTTATTGGTTTTGAGCCACTGTTGCCCCTTGGTAACACCTGGTTTATTGCCGACAACCGCAATCTTTTTCCCAGCCAAACGGTTCATGAGAGTTGACTTACCGGCATTTGGAATTCCGATAATCATGGTCCGCAAGGTTTCGATCTTGATACCGCGTTCTTTCTGGCGTGCAATCTTATTAGCCATGAGCTTTTTAGCAGCATCAGTAACAACTTTTACAGTTACTTGCTCTTTGGAGTTGATAGCCAGAGTTTGGATTCCCTGTGATTCAAAATACTGACGCCATTCTTTGGTCATTGCGGGATCAGCAAGGTCTGCCTTGTTCAAAATCAAGAGTTTTGGTTTATCCCCCACAATCTTAGTTAACATAGGATTTTGACTAGATAAAGGTAGCCGAGCATCCACCAAAATCGTCACAAAATCAACAAATTTTAAATTCTCCTGAACTTGCCGCCGAGCCTTAGACATGTGGCCCGGAAACCATTGAATAGTAGCCATAATATTTTCCCCTTCCGACTAAAAAAAACGTAGTAAAAACGTTTTCTTTCTTACTACCTATTCTATCATAAATGAGGAACTTTTGCACAGGCTTTGACCACAATAAATGACAAATAGTATAGGTGCGAAACATCCTTGATGCCAGTCAGGATTTACTTGACTTTTTTTGCCAACAGGTATATACTTAGTGTATACTAATTCGTGGAGGTAGAGTAATGAATACAGTAAAGACTCGGAAGGTGGGGAATTCTCTCACTGTGACCATTCCTAAAAATTTAGGTATGACAGAAGGTCAAGAAATGGTCGTCTACAAAGGGATTGACGGAGTCATTGTCTTAGCTCCAAAACTGAAAGATCCTTTTGATGGGATTACTGATTTGAGAATGACAAACGATTTTGAAGGGGTAAGGTCACTTGATAGCGAAATCTGACTATATTCCTGAAAAGCAGGATATCATTTGGCTGGACTTTGATCCATCAGTCGGTCGGGAAATCCAGAAACGGCGACCTGCCTTGGTAGTTTCTAGGAGAGAATATGCCTTGCAAACTGGTTTTGTAGCTGTCTGTCCTATCACTCATGGCCAACAACGTTTGGCTGAAAAAGGCTTGCTCGTTCCTGTCTCGTCAGACAAGGTCAATCCATTTCAACTGTATACCTTTGATTTTCGGATGCGTAATGCTCAAAAAATAACAAGAATGGACACACAATGTTTTCAGAAAGTCGTCCAACTTTACCAGTACATCTTTGGTGATACTTAAATCCTACCATGCATAGACAAGGTAGGATTTTTTTCTATATGAGCAACCTATCTAAAAACGGATGAAGACAATTGAGTAGAATCCCTCTAATCCAGCTTTCTTGTGCAGATGATAGATGTTCTTCCTGAAGGCATTCTTTTAGAAAATCGCGGACTTGTTCTGATGCAATTTCAAACTCAAAGGCTTTCATCTTGTAGAAAAAGTCGATGAGATGCTCAGATAAGTTTTCATCTGAAAAGGGTACTTCTCTACTTTTTCGATATTCTAATAGAAGCCGAGAAAATCTAGCTTTTTCATCAGGCAAATCCCGAAAATAGGAATTAAGAAGCCAGGTCTGCTTCTGCTTTCGTTCAATCAGATCTTGGTTTGCAATTCGCTGATCCTTTTCAAGCTCCTTCTGGTTTTGCTTAGCCTTGATAGCCCGTTCGTCTCTATTTTTTCCAAAGAGGATTTTCTCCCATTTTCGTTCTTCTTGGGTCAAGGTTTCTGTAAAGCCAAAGTAATCTTGATAGGCTCGTTCTGCAGGTCTCATAGCAAGAATGAGGTTGTCAGCGTATTGCTTGGCGATTTTATCTCTTTTCTTGCGTTCTTTATCTGCTTGAATCCGTAAATGCTGCTCGTAGTCGATTTTCTCCTTGCCTAGTTTGACAAGGTAGAGTTGGTCATCAGTCTTACCAAGTAAAAAAGGTTTGATACACTTTTCCAGCACTTCTTCCATACGAGCCTTCTTCTTTGGATCTGCCTTGGTCCAACTTCCGCCTTGAAAGACCTCTAGGAAGAGCTGATAGCCTCTCTCAGGCGCGAATTGATTGCCACGATTGGCTTTGAAAACACCTTTCTCCCAAAACCATTTTAAAAGTCGCTCGTCAAAATCGCTTTTATTGACCTTGATTTTCAACTTTTTCTGAGCCTTTCTGGTTAGATTTTCAACTTTTCTGAGCAGTTTTTCTTCCTCTTCGAGTTGCTGGTCTAAAGTCAGTCTATGAAAATGGCGAACACAGTCGCTTCCTATAGGAAAGAGACGTTGGCCTGTAACTCCGTTAAAGAGTTCGTAGGCGTATTTTATGGCATTCCCGCAAACACAATTACTACGGCCAATACCATTAAAAATCAAGGAAACTTCATTCCATTCCTTGGTAGCTTGATCCCAAGTATCGGCTTTTGAAGCCTGTAAAACCGCATCATGCAGGGATTTTCTAACTGGAAGAGTCATGAGGTTTCCTTTCTAGGTTATACTTTTACAACCTGAACCTCGTCTTTACCGAGTAAAATCAAGTATTTCTCAATATTTTCAATCAAATAAGCTCGTGATAAGGCCTCTCCGTATAGGGCTAACTGACCACGATAGCGGTCTATGAGTTGACTTGGTTCATCGTAACGGTCTGTCTTGTAGTCGAAAAGAACGATACGATCCTTATAAAGCAGATAGCCGTCCAAGATCCCACGAACAACGAAGTCTTCCTGACTCTTTTGATCTTTTTTGAGCATGGAGAAAGGTTGCTCGCGGTAGAGATGGTCGGTATTAGCGAGAATCTCCTGACCAAGTGGTGTTTCAAAGAAGGCGAGAATTTTAGAAAGATTGATCTTTTCCCTAACAGCTGGACTAGTCTGAACTTGTTTGAGAGTTTCTGCCAGACTAGCAAGTGTTGGTTGCTGACTAAGGTCAATTCTTTGCATCAGTTCGTGGGTAGCACTACCAATCTCAGCTCCTGTTACCTTTTCTTTAGTTGAAAAATCTGGTAAATCAAAGCTGATTCGCTTTTCCGGTGATGGAGTTTGGTTAGCAATTTCTACCCCTTCCATATCCATAACGGGTTCGTAGAATTTCTTGATTTGGCTTGGGGTTTGAACACTTGGTAGTTCAATGGCTGCGCGGTGAAGAGTATTATAAACTTCCACCTCTTTCAGCATTTCCAAAGCTTCTTTGATAGTTTCTGACTGGCGATTGTCTGCTTGAGAGCTATCTTGTAGAGGACTCTTGTTTTCCAACTCTCCGATAGCTTCTCTAGTCAACTGCTCTTCACCAATAAAACGATAGCTAAAGTTGAGATTGTCCTTGGCAAATACTTTACTGATAGCCCAGATCCAATCTTGGAAATTTCTTGCTTGCAGTCTGGTATTGCCATCTAATTTTCCATTGTTTGCTGCCGGGTATTCCTTGGCTTCTAGCTTTTCACGAGACCCCTTACCGACAAGATAAAGTTTTCTCTCCGCCCTCGTCATGGCAACATACAGCAGACGCATCTGCTCTGAATAGCTAGACAATTGCAGTTCTTTCTCATTCTGCGTATAAGTTAAGCTAGGAATAGAGAGTTTAATGGTTTTAGGATAGTGTGCTTCCACTGCTCCTGTTTCCACCTTGGCAATGTATTTGACACCAAGCCCATTTTGACGACTGAGAATAACGTCTGACATCGAGTCTTGCTTGTTGAAGTCCTGATCCATGTTGAGGATAAAGACATAAGGAAACTCCAGACCTTTGCTCTTGTGAATGGTCATGAGCTCCACTGCATCTTTTGGCGGAGCGACGGCAACGCTTGCGAGATCGTGCTGGGCTTCTAAGACTTGGTCAATCATACGAATAAAACGAGACAAGCCCTTGAAATTGCTCTTTTCAAACTGATCAGCACGTAGCGCTAGGGCATAGAGATTGGCCTGTCTAGCAGGTCCGTTCGGCAAAGCCCCAACATAGTCATAATAAAAACGGTCATTATAAATCTTCCAAATCAAGTCATAGAGAGAATGAGTTTTGGCATACAAGCGCCAAGAATCCAAAATATCCAAGAATTGATTGAGTTTTTCAGCTAGAGCTGTATAAATCAAGTTTTTCTTACTTGTTGCCTGTTTTTGAGCATTGACCAGTTTCTCATAGAGGTTTTCTTGGACATTATCTTCTACTTTCTGAAGGGATAAGCGTGCCAACTCGTCCTCATCAAAACCAAACATAGGAGACTTCATAAGGGCAACCAAGGCATAGTCTTGCAGGGGATTGTGAATGACACGCAGGGTGTCTAGCATGACTTGTACTTCTAGGGATTGGAGATAATTGTTTTGCTCACCGTCGGTTTTAACTGGAATTCCGTACTCAGACAGGGCGAGGAGAATCTGGTCATTTCGACTACGACTGGAAGTCAAAAGGGCAATTTCTTTGAAGGCAACACCTTTTTCCTGATGGAGTTTCAAGATTTCCTTGATAACTAGGCGCATTTCCCCAGTGAGTTTCGTGTCTGCCTGACTCTCTTCCTCTTCTTGCCCACTATCGTCCTTATCGTAGAGGAGAAATTCTGCCTTGTTGTCTGGATTAGAAGTCAGTTTGGTATTGGCAAAGACAAGCTGGTGCATACTGTCGTAGTTAATTTCGCCGACTTCTTGGTCCATAAGGCGTGCAAAAACATCATTAGTTGCTGACAGCACTTCTGAACTACTACGGAAATTTTCCTTGAGGAGAATCAATTTGCCTTCTTGGGGATTTTGCGCATAGCATTGGAATTTTTCATTGAAGATCTGAGGATCTGCCTGACGGAAACGGTAGATGGACTGCTTGATATCTCCCACCATAAAGCGATTGTGATCATTCGACAGCAATTCCAGCATTCGTTCTTGAATGTGGTTGGTATCCTGATACTCATCGACCATGACTTCGTGGAATCGTTCCTGATAAGCCTCGCGGACTTGTGGGAAATTCTCTAAAATCTCAATGGTGAAATGACTGATATCAGCAAATTCAAAAGCATTTTCCTGGCGTTTACGTTCACGATAAGTCTCCACAAAATCACTCATAAAGGTTTGGAAGGTTTTAGCTAGCTCCCAGGTGTCTTCATGATAACGCTCTTGATAGTCGAGAATGGTTATCTGGTCCGCCAGTTGTCCTAGTTTAGCAAACTGGGCCTTTCTCTCATCGTTATAGGCATCAGCCAGTGGCTTCAATTCGGCCTTACGACTGGAGTTAGTCAGAGCTCGACCATTTTTCTCCTTAGAGATGGCGACAATACGCGCAAGCACTGCTTGATAAGCCTGGCTATCGGACTCTTGATTTAAGGAGCTAATTTCATCCAGAACCTGTTGCACAGCTTCTAAATAGGTAGCTTTTGGAAACTCCTTTGCATCGTTATCCAGATGATAACGGAGGAAACTTTCCAAATCCCGGAGCGCCTGTTTGATTTGCTCAGTTAATTTGTCTTTTTCAATTACAAAGTCAGCTGTTTCAAATCCTTTGAGGAAAGAGTTACTCAACCATTTTTGTGGACTGCTGGTGGATTGAAGAAAATCATAGATTTTGTAGACTTGCTGGCGCAGACCTCGTTCATCCTTACCTCGTCCAGCAAAGTTCTTGACCAAGCGACTAAAGTTTTCTTTATTTTCACCTTGGTAATGGGCTTCAAAAACCTGATGAAAAACTTCGTTTTTTAAGAGTAACTGTTCACTTTCATTTTGTAGAATACGGAAATTCGGTGCGATATCAATCAGATAGCCATGTTTGCCAAGGAATTTTTGTGTGAAAGAGTCCATGGTTCCGATGGCAGCGTTTGGCAGGTCTGCCAACTGACGTCCCAAGTGTTGTTTGAGATCAACATCATCGGTTTCTTGGATTTGTTGGCTGATTTTTTTCTCCAAACGTTCTTTGAGTTCGGTCGCAGCCTTGACGGTAAAGGTTGAGATAAAGAGTTGGCTGATTTCCACGCCACGTGCTAATTGGTCCAGAATACGCTCGGCCATAACAAAGGTTTTCCCTGAACCAGCAGACGCTGAAACAAGGATATTTTGCCCTGCTGTATAAATGGCTTCGATTTGCTCGGCCGTTTTCTTCTGTTCCTTGCTCGAATTCGCTTCTGCTTCTTGCAATTTTTGAATTTCTTCCTCAGTTAAAAAGGAAATGGGCTTCATCGATTCAACTCCTCTCTCATTTTCTCAAACCAAGCTTGCTTGAGTTTTTCTCCGACCAGACGTTTGCCGTCAGACAACTCTAATTTCTCAAGGAAACGGGCTTGTCCCAAGTGGTAATTTGCTTCAAAACCTGTGATGGCTTGGTGTTGCTGGACGTACGGGGCAATGCTTCTGCCATTTTCGGTATAGGGATTGATGGCGAACTGGCCTGCTAAAATCTTCTCAGCTGCTTTCTTGTAAAGATGGGCATTGTAGTCCAGTAGGATCTGGAATTCCTCATCCGTCAACTGGTTGGCCTTGTTTTTGTTGTAAAATTCGCCCAAGTGACTGCTTTCTTTCTCTAAAAAGAGTCCCTGGTATTTCATAGACTTGCCGGCTTCTGCTACTGCTCCAGCCAAACTTTTAACAGATGATAAAGATTGGACAGGTTCAGCCATTTCCAAGTACATGGCACCGAAAAAGTTCTGCTCCCCTTCTCTTTTTAGGGCAGCAAGATAGGTAGGCAGTTGGGAATTAAGCCCATTAAAGAAATGAGGAAACTGGAACTGAGTCAGACTAGACTTGTAGTCCACCACTCCTATCGCGCCATCTGCTTTCAGGCGGTCAATGCGGTCAACCTTGCCTCGAACATGGACACTCCGACCATTATCCAATTGAATAAAGGCCTGATCTTTGCCGCCAAATGTTGCTTCCTCTTGGATAGTTTCGATGGCTGGATTATGACGAAGGATGTGGCCCGTAGTTCGCGCGACATCGAGAAGAATTTCCTTGGTAAACTGGGCTTCCAAACTTTCCTGATAGATAGCTTCAAATTCGCGTTCCTGACTGGTTTCTTGAATAGCTTGCTCCAAACGCTGGTCAAAGGAATTTTCAGCAGGTAGTTTCAAGGCATGTTCAAAAATACGATGCAAGAAATTCCCATGACTGCGAGCATCAGGACGAAGGCGCAATTCTTCCTGCAAACCTAAGACATAACGGAGAAAATAACTGTATTCATTGCGGTAAAACTCCGTCAAACCAGACGTAGACAGGTAAAACTCCTTGTCAGCGGGATAGAGAGCCTGCAAGGTCTCTTTAGCTAATGGCTTGCTGCTTGGACTAGTTGGGAGTGCTGGATTTGTAAGACCTTTTTGATCAAGTTTTTTCCCCATCACACGCGCTAGTACCTTGACAAAAGTCAAATCCTGCTCAGTATCACTCGTCTCACCCTGCTGATGATAGGCCACTAGACTAGACAAGAGACTGTGATAAGAACCCATATCATCCTTAGACAGACTTTTTTGATGAATCTTCTTCTCTATCCGGCTAAATCCAAAACCCACCAGTTCCTGAAGATAGGCCGATTCCTTGCTCTCATTTTCATTGAGGAGACTTGGAGCTGACAAAATCAACTGATTACGGGCAGCATTGACTAAAGAAAGCATGGTGTAGCGATTTTTCTTGAGGTTTTCACTACTTGCAATCAGTAATTGCGCACCCTCTTCAGTCGCTTGATTTAGGCTTTGTCGTTCTTCATCTGTCAAAAGACTGGTATTTTGCGCGATTTTTGGTAAATGATCCTGAGTCAGCCCAATGGCGTAGACAAAGTCAGTGGTCAGAGGGGCAATCAGATCGTAACTCTGCACCAGAACGGTATCAACAGTTGCTGGAATGGTGCGATACTGGGACAAACTCATTCCAGAATGGAGCAAGGCTAGGAAATCCTCTAGACTAACTTGTGTACCAGCGAAAACGGTCGCAAATTGTTCTAAAACATGACCGAACGCCTTCCAAACTTCGGCTTGTCTTTCCTGTTCAAGAGCTTCCATGGTAGCTGTCAATTCTTGCATCTGCTTGCTTAAAGCAGCATTTTTTAGAAAAGTATTCCACTTTTGCAAGAGATTTTCAGTCTTTTGCTTCCGACTGGCAAATAAGGTTTCAAGTGGCGCCAAAACTCGCAGACGAATAGCGTTCAAACGTTCCAAATCGAATTTTCCGTGATGGGATTTGGTGAAGGTCTTCTGAAAAGCAGGCAAGCCATTGATGCCAAGGTAGCGGAGATATTGCTCAAAAGCATCAATATCAGCCTGACTAAAGTCAGTATACAGACCAGTTCTGAGGAGATTAATCAAATCCTCCTGACGAAAACGGTAGCGTTTCAAACGCAAAATAGATTCGACATACTGAGTCAAAGGATGATGAGCCATGGATTCACTTCTACCAAGATAGAAAGGAATCTGGTACTGGTCAAAAATAGTTTTCAACGATAACTGGTAAGAAGCCACATCACCCAGCAAAATACGGAAATTCTTGTAACTCAGATCTGGATGGTCATGTAATTTCTGACGAATGCTACGCGCTACTAACTCCAACTCCTCTTTTTGCGTCAAACAAGACCAAACTTGCAGATTTTCACGGTCTTTCTCGTCGACATCTAAAGCGAGTTCTGAAAAATCATAAGAAGACTCCAGCAAACGAGAAGCCTTGTCAAAACAATCCATCTTCTCATGTATCTGAGAAAGATCCTGAGCAGGTGTTTGGTATTTTGCCCCCAAATGATGAAGAAATTCCACACTGGCTTGATAGAGATTCCCTTCAGTGAACGGACTGGTATAGGGTTTCTTGCTTGCATAGGCCCCAATAACAATCTCGGCACCTTTGCGATGAAGTAGATCCACTACACGCTCTTCCTCGGCAGAAAAACGAGTAAATCCATCAATAACCAAGGCAATCTGACTGAAATCACTGCTTACCTTGTCATTCTCAATAGCCTCAATCAAATGGGACAACTGACTTCCCTGAGCCAACTGGCTTTGATTGAGATAAGCAGTCACTTTCTCAAAAATCAAGAGTAAGTCTGCCCGCTTGTCCTCATCCGTCAAACTTTCCAAGTCCAAAAAATTCATCTGAGCAGTCGTTATCTCATGATAAAGTTCAACCAACTGCTGGATAAATTGAGTATCCTGCTTAATCGCACCATAAACACGCAAGTCCTTGGGATCCAGTTCCGCAAGGCATTTGTAAAAGACCATCCCAAGACCGATATCATCCAGACTGGTATTAGCTGGTAAATCATTCAAGATTAGGTAACGAGCCATCTGAGCAAAACGCGTGACGGTAATCGCAAAAGAAGCCTGCTGGGACAAGCATTCCAGCACGGCGCGTTCCTTTTCAAAAGAAAGAGAGTTGGGGGCGATGTAGAAAACCCGCTTGCCTGTAGCAACTAGCTCTTCTGCCTCTCTCGTTAAAATTTCAGTCAAAGAAGTCCGAATATCAGTGTAAAGTAATTTCATCTCAGCCTCGTTTGCTTTATCAAAGTTTCTTACTCTATTATAGCAAAGTTCGCTTCACAGTCCAAATCCAAAATTCTAGTTGACAATCATTTAACTAGGAAATCAATCATGCTTCATCATCCACTTTCATATGCTGAAAGATATAGAGGAAAAAGTCTTTGGAAACTTCAAAATGCCCATAACGGAGTCGAGAAGTATAATCTTTCCATTCAGGATGTTGTCTGGCTATTTCTATGGAGCAATCTTTGACTGGTTGATAATACTCGACATTTCGTCTAAAGGGAAAGAATCCTTCGAACTGCTCTACTTGATAGGCCTTGTCGTCTATAATTTTACCCACGGCCACAAAAGCCTGTAACTTGTCTTGACCGTTCATATCGTATTTTGGGCTATAGTATAAAAGATAGTCACCTTTTTTCATACGATTTAAGGGACCGCCCTTTCCATGACAGACCTGACAAAAATTCCCTTCAACTCCTCTTAAAACATGGTTCTTTGAAACAACTCCAACCCAATATCTAGGCATTTTTATCCTCCAACTCTACTAACATGCGATTAAAACTTTCTCTATCTTCAGAAAGTTTATCAAAAAATTCTTCATCAACCCCTTCTACTAAAGGTAAAGCTTGATTGACCTTCTCCGCGCCAGACTTCGTCACTGAGACCAGTTTTGCCCGACTATCCTTTGGGTGTTGATCGCGTCTAATGTAGTCCTTATTCTCCAGCAGCCTAACAATCTGGGAAACCGTCATGACATCCATACCGGTGAACCGAGCAATATCAACTTGCGTTACATATTCCTCTCTATTAGACAAAAACAAGAGCGAGGTTAAAACGATAAATTGAGGCAAAGTGAGACCAACTGATTTCAAGACTCTTTTTAAATTGCTTTCCCACTTGTTGTAGACTTTGATGAACAGAAGACCTGTAGATTCTGTTTCATCATTTTTGTAAATTGAATTAAAGTGATACTTTGACATTATTTCTCCTTGAATATTAAGTATACATATTATATAAGAATTTACTTTGTTTTTCAAGAAAAGGAAAGTCAAATGTTACAATTCTGTCAGACATTTTATAGTCTATATGCTATAATAAAAGCAAAACACCTAGAAAAGGAAGTCTTATGATTAAACTACTAGCCTTGGATATGGACGGAACCCTCCTTAACGAAGCCAAGGAAATCCCACAAGCTCACATCACTGCCATTCACCAAGCTATTGAAAAAGGTGTCAAACTGGTTCTTTGTACAGGTCGCCCGCTTTTCGGTGTTCTTCCTTACTACAAAAAACTGGGTCTGGATCTTCAGAATGAGTATGTCATTGTCAATAACGGTTGTTCAACTCACCAGACCAGTGACTGGGGGCTAGTTGACTGGCAAGAACTCAGTCCAGCTGACATCGAATACCTCTATGACCTAGCAGAAAAAAGCGACATCCAGTTAACTCTTTTTGATGAGAAACATTATTTTGTCCTCGGTGGTAAGCCTAATGAAATTGTTCAAAATGATGCCAAGCTCGTCTTTTCAGACTTAACTGAAATTTCTCTTGAAGAAGCGACTAGTGGCAAGTATCGGATGTTCCAAGGCATGTTTTTGGGCACCAAAGAGCAAACAGACGATTTTGAGCAGCGGTTTGCTGAGGAACTCTGTCAACGATTTAGCGGTGTTCGTTCGCAGCCTGTCATTTATGAAGCCATGCCACTTGGAACGACAAAGGCTACTGCTCTTTCTCGACTAGCAGAGATTTTGAAGATCGAGCCCTCAGAGATTATGGCCATGGGCGATGCCAATAACGATATCGAAATGCTTCAGTTTGCAGGACTGGGCATTGCAATGGGAAATGCCAGTGACCATGTCAAATCCCTTGCTAATGACGTTACAGCCAGCAACGAAGAAGACGGCGTTGCGCGTGCGATTGAGAAGTATATTTTATAGCAACAAAGCCCAGTTCATGTCAACTGGGTTTTGTTTTTTTTTAAGAATCACAAAACTTTAGAAACTCTTTAGAATTACTTGATATTTCTTTGATTTCTATAGCTTATACTAAAGTTAGAAAAATAAATCAAAAGGAGAAAATCATGAAAACAGTACTCGAAATTCATGGACTGACCAAACAATTTGGTAACCAAGCTATTCTTCAAGATCTTAGTCTAAGCATAAAAGAGGGAGATATTTATGGTCTAATTGGAAAAAATGGAGCAGGTAAAACTACTCTTATTAAAATCATTACACAATTATTGTTTGCGGACAAAGGTACAGTTTCCCTCTTTTCTAGTCAAGGACAAAATGAGTGGACCAAGGCATTATCTCAAGTGGGTTCTGTTATCGAATCACCTGTAGCTCACAATCACTTGACAGCATACCAGAATCTGAAATATTATTGTATGATTCGCCATATTCCGAATGCTGATAGGGTGATTCATGAGACCTTAGACTATGTTGGTTTGTCAGATACAGGAAAAAAAGTCTTTCGTGATTTCTCACTAGGAATGAAACAAAGACTTGGAATCGCCATTGCCCTCCTATCAAAACCCGACTTCCTGATTCTTGATGAACCTATTAACGGTCTCGACCCAATTGGAATCAAAGAATTTCGTCTCATGATCCAGCGACTCAATCAAGAAAAAGGCATAACTATCCTTATCTCTAGCCATATCTTGTCAGAGCTCTATCTCCTAGCTAATCGCTTTGGTATTCTGGATCAAGGTAAGATTATCCGTGAAATCAGTAAAGCTGAGTTTGAAACACTGAGTGAGGATTATATTGTGCTTAGAACAAGCGATAAAGAAAGAGCTTGTCAGGTATTGAAAGAACAAATCCAGCTCCAGTTTAAGGTTGTCAATACTGAAAATGAAATCCATATCTTTGGTAATGAACAAGATGTCAAACAGATTCTTAAGCAACTAACTTTGTCCGATGTTGCTATTGATGAGATTTACTTTGCCCGTCAAAACCTAGAAGAATACTTCACCCAATTGGTAGAATAGGAGAAAAATCATGATACATACCATTCAAGCAGATTTTTACCGTCTTTTCCGCCCCAAAGGATTCTGGATTACAGAATTCATTCTCTTTGTACTTATGTTACTGGGTGCTACTATTGGCGCTACAGGGCATCTAATGTCAGTTCAGGCAGCACCACCTGAGCTTCCTACCCATGGTTGCAATGGGATAGAATCTCTAATCAACGCGTCAAATAACGGCTCAAACCTCGTTTTCCTCTGTATTATTCTAGTGTGTTTAGTTCTTGGAGTTGATCTAATCGGTAAGCTTTATAAAAATAGTTTGACAGTTGGCGTTTCTCGTACAGAATTTTTCCTTGCTAAATTCTTTGTTCTAGCAAGTATCGCTCTCTTACAACTCATCACCAGTCTTGTGATTGCCTTTATTCCCGCGACTCTACTAAATGGACTTGGTACAATACCTGATGGTTTTGTTACTAATCTCCTCTTGACGATTTCCCTTCAATTTTTATGTCTACTCGCTTGGCTTTCGATTGTCTCCTTTATTCTCTACCTAACTCATTCTTATCTTGCTGTATTTATTGGTTATCTGATTAGCTCTATTGTCGTTTCTATTCCAATTCTTGTTTTCCCAGACATTGAAATTCTACGATATTTAATTCTAGATTTTGCCTATGCTATGACTACTAATAGTCAAGCTATTCTCTATACCATCACGGTTTGCGTAACAGTCATACTTTTCTTCTCTTTCAGTGGACTGATTATTTTCAAGAAGAAAAGCTTATAAAAAGGGCTCTATAATATCTGTAGTGGGTAAAAACCACTATGGAAATTATGGAGCTTTTTGAATACACAAAAAGTCCCATAAGACTTATAATGAAAAGCACTCAAACCATCATTAGAAAGGATCTTATGGAACATATTCATCATACCACACAACTCATCGGAATGAAAGACAAAAATATCACCCTAAACAAAGCCTTGAAACATGAGACTCACATTGAGCTAATGGCTACATTAGACTACCAGCCTCCCAAGTGTAAGCATTGCATGGGAATACAAATCAAATATGATTTTCAAAAGCCGTCTAAAATCCCCTTTATTGAAATTGCTGGCCATCCTAGTCTCATTCGATTGAAAAAGAGACGTTTTCAGTGTAAATCCTGTCATAAAGTCACCGTTTCAGAAACAAATCTCGTTAAGAAAAATTGTCAAATCTCCGAACTCGTCAGACAAAAGATTGCTCAGCTATTAATAAACAGAGAGCCTCTGACCCATATCGCCTCTAAACTGGCTATTTCAACTTCTACAGTCTATCGAAAACTAAAAGATTTCAAATGGAATGAGGGATATAACACCTTGCCTG
>NZ_JAUMZR010000012.1:0-42323 GCF_030528045.1 Streptococcus sp. | reverse complement strand
AACTTCGTCTCCTCTCGTGCTTAGTTATAGGTCACCCACTACAGTTGACATAGAGTCTTTTTAATCTTCGTTTACGAAAGGCATCAAAGCCATTACGCGAGCGCGTTTGATAGCTGTTGTTACTTTACGTTGGTTTTTAGCTGAAGTTCCTGTTACACGACGTGGAAGGATTTTCCCACGTTCTGAAACGAAACGGCTAAGAAGCTCAGTATCTTTGTAATCAACATATTCAATTTTGTTTGCTGCGATATAATCAACTTTTTTACGGCGTTTGAATCCGCCACGACGTTGTTGAGCCATGTTTTTTCTCCTTTATAGTATTAATTGTCCATTAGAATGGTAAATCATCATCTGAAATGTCCAATGGATTGGTTGCTCCAAATGGATTTTCAGAACGTGAAAAGTCTGGTACTGGGTTTGCAGGTGCTGACTGGCCAGCAGTTGGTGCAGAATAAGCTCCACCTGAATGTCCTTCACGCACTCCGCGGCTTTCCAACATTTGGAAATTCTCAGCCACGACTTCTGTTACGTAGACACGTTGTCCTTGCTGGTTATCGTAACTACGAGTCTGGATACGGCCTGTGATCCCGATAAGAGAGCCTTTTTTAGCCCAGTTGGCAAGATTTTCAGCCTGTTGGCGCCACATAACGACATTGATGAAATCAGCCTCACGTTCGCCATTTTGACTCTTAAATGTACGGTTTACTGCAAGAGTAAAAGTCGCAACTGCTACATTTGATGGGGTATAACGCAACTCAGCGTCACGTGTCATACGCCCTACAAGTACAACATTGTTAATCATAATTTACCTTCTTACGCGTCAAGTTTGACGATCATGTGACGAAGAATGTCAGCGTTGATTTTTGAAAGACGGTCAAACTCTTTAAGAGCTGCGTCGTCGTTTGTTTCAACATTAACGATGTGGTAAAGTCCTTCACGGAAATCTTGGATTTCGTATGCAAGACGACGTTTTTCCCATGATTTTGATTCAACAACAGTTGCACCGTTGTCAGTCAAGATAGAGTCAAAACGTGCTACCAAAGCGTTTTTCGCTTCTTCTTCAATGTTTGGACGAATGATATAAAGAATTTCGTATTTAGCCATTGATATGTTCCTCCTTTTGGTCTAATGACCCCTAGTCTTTGCAAGGGGTAAGTGAGGTTTGCTCACAATAAACCATTATACTAGAAAAACTGATAGATGGCAAGATAAAAGTGAAAAAAGAAGATGAAATTATCTTCTTTTTACTAGTTTATGGTTTGATACGGTGTAGCATACGTGGGAATGGAATGGCTTCACGGATGTGTTTTGTTCCAGCGGCGAAGGTTACCATACGCTCGACACCGATACCAAATCCACCGTGTGGAACTGTACCGTATTTACGAAGGTCAAGGTAAAATTCATATTCTGTACGATCCATGCCAAGTTCTTCCATCTTAGCTACAAGGGCATCGTAGTCTTCCTCACGCATAGAACCACCGATGATTTCTCCGTAACCTTCTGGTGCAAGCAAGTCTGCACAAAGAACGCGCTCTGGATTTCCAGGAACTGGTTTCATGTAGAAGGCCTTGATAGCTGCTGGGTAGTTCATGACAAATGTTGGCACACCAAAGTGGTTTGAAATCCAAGTTTCATGCGGTGAACCAAAGTCATCGCCATGCTCAAGATGCTCGTAGTCAGCATCTTCATCATTTTCATGCTCTTGCAAAAGGTCAATGGCTTGATCGTAAGTGATGCGTTTGAATGGCTCTGCAATGTAGCGTTTCAAGAGCTCTGTATCACGTTCCAAGGTTTCCAAGGCTTGAGGCGCACGATCCAAAACACCTTGAAGAAGGGCTTTAACATAAGCTTCTTGCAAGTCAAGTGACTCATCGTGTGTCAAGTAGGAGTACTCCGCATCCATCATCCAGAACTCAGTCAAGTGACGGCGTGTTTTTGATTTTTCTGCACGGAATACTGGACCAAAGTCAAAGACACGACCAAGGGCCATAGCACCCGCTTCAAGATAAAGCTGACCTGATTGGCTCAAGTAGGCTGGTGTTCCAAAGTAGTCTGTTTCAAAGAGTTCAGTTGAGTCTTCTGCTGCGTTTCCTGAAAGGATTGGGCTATCAAATTTCATGAAGCCGTTCTTGTCGAAAAACTCATAAGTTGCATAGATGATGGCGTTACGGATTTGCATCACAGCTACTTGCTTACGAGAGCGGAGCCACAAGTGACGGTTGTCCATCAAGAAGTCTGTCCCGTGTTCTTTTGGTGTGATTGGGTAGTCTTGAGATTCACCAATCACTTCGATGTCTGTAATATCCAACTCATAGCCAAACTTAGAACGTTCGTCTTCTTTGACAATCCCTGTCACATAAACAGAAGTTTCTTGGCTTAGGCGTTTAATCGTATCAAACTTCTCTAGCCCCACTTCCTCACCAAATTTTTCTACAAAGTTTGGTTTAAAGGCTACACCTTGGAAGAAGGCTGTTCCATCACGCAATTGCAAGAAGGCAATTTTCCCTTTTCCTGATTTGTTGGCAACCCAGGCTCCGATGGTCACCTCTTGACCAACGTAGTCTTTTACATCGATAATTGTTACACGTTTTGTCATAATCTATCTTCCTTTTTTCGTTTAACTTGTCCGAAGACATCATTACCCACTATTTTACCATAAATAGACTGTGATAGCTAGGTTCTACTAGAGAAAAATCGCGAGATTTTCGTTACAAAAAATCTTCGCTAAAAAGGCGAAGATTCTAAGTTTTATTTTTCCATAAATTGATGCAAACGACGAATAGCTTCTTTTAATGTATCCAAATCTGTGGCATAGCTGAGACGAACATTTTCTGGTGCTCCAAATCCAGCTCCGGTAATCAAGGCAAGACCGACTTCTTCGAGGATAGCTGTTGTAAACTCTGTCACATCGGTATAACCCTTCATTTCCATCGCTTTTTTAACATTTGGGAAGAGATAGAAGGCTCCTTGGGGCTTGACAACTTCAAAACCTGGGACTTGGCACAAGAGTGGATAAATGGTATTCAAACGTTCTTCAAAGGCTTGGCGCATGGTTTCAACAGAGTCTTGCGGTCCAGTTAGGGCTTCAACGGTAGCATATTGTGATACAGCAGTCAGGTTGGAGGTTGTTTGACCTGTTAGTTTGCTCATGGCAGCAATAATTTCAGGATTTCCCACAGCATAACCTACCCGCCAACCAGTCATGGCATAGGCCTTAGATACACCGTTAATCACGATGGTTTGTTTGCGAATGGCTTCTGATAGACTAGAGATTGGAACAAATTCATTCCCGTTATAAACCAGACGACCGTAAATATCATCTGCTAGGATAAGAACATCATGTTCAACAGCCCAATTTCCGATAGCCAAGAGTTCCTCACGAGAGTAAATCATACCGGTCGGATTGGATGGCGAATTGAGAACCAAGACCTTGGTCTTATCTGTTCGGGCTGCTTCTAGCTGCTCTACTGTTACTTTAAAGTGATTGTCTTCCTTGGCCTGGACAAAGACTGGCACACCTTCTGCCATCTTGACCTGGTCTCCATAGCTGACCCAGTAAGGTGTAGGAATGATGACCTCATCACCTGGATTGACCATAGCCATAAAGAAGGTGTAGAGAGAGAACTTAGCACCAGTGGCAAAGGTAACCTCGTTGGCTGCTACAGAATACCCATAGTGGCGTTCAAAATAGGTATTAACCGCCGCTTTTAACTCTGGTAGGCCTGAAGCAACTGTATAAAAGGAAGCTCGTCCATCTCGAATCGCTTCTATCGCTGCATCCTGAATGTTTTCAGGAGTATGAAAATCAGGCTGTCCCAAGGTTAAGAAAAGAACGTCCTTTCCTTGAGCTTTTAATGCTTTGGCTCTTGCATCACTAGCTAGAGTGACGCTTTCTTCCATTTCTAGTACACGTTTGGATAGTTTCATATGCCCTCCTTATTGGATCACTGCTCCTGTTTCAAAGTCAACCAGATAGTACTGGTTTCCTGACTTGACTTCCCAAATCGGCTTGTCCTGATAGCGACCAAAAGTAATCTTGTCAATGTCGCTAGCTCCTTTTTCCCTCGAAATCGTCGCTGCCTTGTCTTGAGAAATCCCCTTATCAAGCTGATAAACATAAATCTTATGGTCATTCTTTTCAATCAGTACGGCAATGGCCTCTTGCTTTTTATTATGCCCCAGAACACTGTAATAGCCCTCTAGACCATTGTAGAAATCAACCTGATCTGCCTTTTCCAATTCTGTATACTGCTTGGCCAGTTTTTCTCCTTCAACCCTAGCATCTTGATAGGGTTTCATGCTGAGTGATATCAGATAAAGGAAGGAAGTGGTCATGACTAGTACTACCAGAGCAATGCCGATTCCATACTGTAAAAGTAGCTTGTTTTTTGCTTTTTTCTGTCTTAGTTTCACTCGTCTATTTTACCATCTCTCCTTCTTTATTACAAGTGAAGACGGGAACATTCTAAGATTGTTTTCCTATAAAATGTAAGTTCTTGTTTTTCTCTCTCATTATTGATAAAATAGCCTTATGAAACAATATTTGAAAGAGAAAATTTCCGATAATCAATTAGACTTGAAGACGGCTATCATCCTCAATAAAGCCATACGGACTTTTAAACCATATGAAGCTAAGGCTGCTAAAGAACACGGGCTAACACCCACCCAATTTTCAGTTTTGGAAACCCTCTATAGCAAGGGGGAACTGCGCATTCAGGATTTGATTGAAAAAATGCTAGCCACTTCTGGAAACATGACTGTTGTCATTCGAAATATGGTTCGAGATGGATGGATTTCTAGAACTTGCGACCCCAAGGATCGTCGCTCCTTTTTCCTGAAATTAACACCTGCAGGACGCAGAAAAATCGAAGAGGTTCTTCCTGACCATATCGATTCGATTGTAGAAGCACTCAGCATCTTGGAAGATGGCGAAAAGGAAGACTTAATCCGCATTTTAAAAAAATTTAAAAATTTGTGAGCAAAATTATTGCTAATTAGTATCATTTGTTGTAACATGGATGGTAACAAAAGAGTTCGCTCTTTGAATTTTAAACTAAAGGAGACATATCATGTCTAAAAAAGTATTATTTATCGTCGGTTCACTTCGCCAAGGTTCTTTCAACCACCAAATGGCCTTCGAAGCTGAAAAAGCACTTGCTGGAAAAGCGGAAGTTAGCTATCTTGATTACTCAGCTGTTCCTCTCTTCAGCCAAGATTTGGAAGTTCCAACTCATCCAGCTGTAGCTGCTGCTCGTGAAGCAGTCCTTGCTGCCGATGCCATCTGGATTTTCTCTCCAGTCTACAACTTCTCTATCCCTGGAACCGTGAAAAACTTGCTTGACTGGCTCTCTCGTGCCCTTGACTTGTCTGATACACGTGGTGCTTCTGCCCTCCAAGACAAGTTTGTTACTGTCTCATCTGTAGCCAATGCCGGTCACGAGCAGCTCTTTGCTATTTACAAAGACCTCTTGCCATTTATCCGTACACAAGTCGTTGGTGACTTTACAGCTGCTCGTGTCAATGACTCTGCTTGGGCAGATGGAAAATTGGTGTTAGAGGAAGCAACTGCTTCATCACTTGCAAAACAAGCTGACGACCTTCTTGCAGCCATCAACTAATCCAGCAAAAACCAGCTCGAATGAGCTGGTTTTATGCTTGTTTCACAAAGACGAGTTCTAAATCACTTGATAAATCAGGTCGGTAGTCAAAACCAGTAAAACTGAGCTTGCGAGCTTGTTCGACTGTATGGACTTGCCCCTCTATCAAGGCGGTCAAAAAGGCGCCACGGGCTTTTTTTGAAATAGTTGAGTGGATTTTCAGCTGACCTGCCTTGTCCTCCATAAATTTGAAGGTCACCATCTTTTCTCTAATTTCCTTAGAAAATACGGTTTCAAACTCTGATGATAGGAGGGAGAATATCAAGTCCTCATCCTGAAGTGCCTCATCGTAGGCTGACTTCCAATGACTCTTTAAAGTCTTACCAGCAACTTTTAACTTCATCAAGAAATCCAAACGGTGAGGAGCCATGGGAGATAAGGCAGGGACAACACCGTATAAAGCCGAGGTAATCAGGATATGATTTTCAAGATAGGTTTGTTCAGCCTCGGTTAACCCATCTCGTTTGATGTGGCGATACATGAGACCATCGAAGAGTTTCAAGGCTGGATAATATTTAGCCCTGTGATTTTTTAGAGCTTGAATATGAGCGTACTCTTCTTCTGCTTTCTCGGCAGATACCTTATAAAAAGTCTCTAATTCACTAGCTGAGTAATGAGCAAGTGAGTCAAGGACTGCCTGACTTTCTTCCCTCAAGGGGAGCGCTTCGATACAAGGATGGTCTGTGTTCATTTCTTTTGCTGTTGGGATTAAAATTTTCATATTGTTAGTGTAGCATATTTTTCAACCACGACCAAGAATTTCATCTTAAAAACCTCGGTTCAAACCGAGGTTTGTCTGTTTATTTTGGCCATCCTAACCAGATAGCCACGAGAATAAGGGCTACGCCAGCTAAGCTTGTTAAGATAGATAAGAATTTATCTTTTTTCTCCTTGAACTGAGAAAAACCTATTTTTATACTCAATGAAAATCAAAGAGCAAACTAGGAAGCTAGCCGCAGGATGTACTTGAGTACGGCAAGGCGACGCTGACGTAGTTTGAATTTGATTTTCGAAGAGTATTATTGTACTTTAAAGGTCTTGAGATAATTATCTTTTCCAACTTGACCTTCGAAGGTTTGGCCATTTTCGAGGTAAGGAAGGTCGTCTGATACGGAAGCCTTGACCTTATAAATCTTGCCATCAACTTTAAAGAAATAGACGGTGTCCCCCTTGATGACAGCTGATTTAAGGTCTGAGACAATACCCTTGATGTTTTCTACCGTTTCATTATCCAACTCGAGGTCGTTTTTATTGGCATATTTGCTAAGGAGTTCATCTACCGTAGTTGCTACGATAACGTTTTGGTACTCCACTGCATCGACCAATGCATACTCCTTTACCAAGCCTGCATTGTCCTTCAAGCCCATGATATAGAGTGGTTTGTCATTGAGATTGACAAGAATAGGGAAGGTAGCCTTGTAAGCCTTCTCTTGCACTGCTCCCTCTGCAGAAGCACGGGCAGATTCTTCGGTTGCTGAAGCTAGGTTGTACTTGGTGATTTCACCAGTTCGCATATTTTCAAGGATAAATCCCAGATTACTTTCGTCAGCGTTTGCTGAAGTCACCCCCGTGTAGAGATAGATGTCATTTCCGATAGAAAGATAGTTATAGCCCTCAGTCGTTTGAGTAACATTTTTCTTAGAAATCAAAGCATTCCAGAAGCCGTCTTTATACTTACCGTTGTAGTTGATTTGCTGGATGGTTTCTTCTGCTGGATAGACACGATCCACCCATTCTGGTACTTCATCCAAGCTGTATTCCTTGGCTTCTCCATTGGTGGCATCTAAGATAATAACAGATGAAGGACGCGGGACTCCTAGACCAAACTGCTTTTGATAAACGGTTGCTACATAGAAGGGATTGCCTTCATCATCCACCTCAAAGGAGGGCGTTTTTAAAATCTTGGTTGGGTACTTGATTCGAAGATGACGTTTGACATCACGATTAAAATACTCGGAGTCTGAATACTTCATTGGAGTTTTTAAATCCACCAATTCTGCATTTCCTGTCACCATATCAACCTTGATATACTCGCCAATTCCCTTGGACTGATTATTAAACCATTTGATCGGGTCGGCATACTCCAAAGGTGTCACCCGATAAGGCTTTCCATCAACCGTCAGCTGGGTATAAGTATCTGCTGCTACGTACTGGGAGACCTTATCCATCAGAGAGCCTAGGTAACGGTCACCAATCTTTTCTGCAGTGCTCCGATCTAGGATTGGAACCTTACTGGTATCACTCTTAGGAAAATCTTTAAAATCTTTTTCTGTGATAGACACCACATTAGCATAATTTTTTGCTTGGAAAAAGCTAGAGGTTACTAGGCTTACCAGACCAGCAAGGGCAAAGATAAGTCCTGCGGCCAGAAACAATCCTCTACTAAGTTTGGTAAAAAGGAATCCTTCTAGATTGAGATCTTTGGCAGCCTTGCCATGACGTACATGAACAGTTTTGAGGAGATTGGTATCCTTGCGGAAACTAAACAAAATCCCCATCACCACCAAATGCCCACAGAGAAAGAAGATGAATTCCCAGCTAGTTAAATTGAAGGGTGGCAAAAAGATATACCAAGTCGTCGCGATAAAAACAAGTTCAAAGAGTATACGTTTCATTTGACTTCCTCCTAAATAATCCGTCCTTCCAAATGATCCAGTTCATGTTGGCAGATCTGAGCTGGAAAACCTGTCAGTGTAATGGTCTGCTCATGCCACTTACTATCACGATAGGAAACCGTAATCGTTTCATAACGAGTTGTTGGTCGCACCCCAGTCAAGGACAAACAACCTTCCTCTGTCTCGTAAGGTCCTTTGTAGGAAAGGAGAATGGGGTTAAACATAACCATGGGAACTAGGCCAAGATTAAAGATAATGACACGCTTCTGCACCCCAATCATATTAGCTGCCAGACCAACACAGGTCTCGCGATTGGCAAGCAGGGTATCCTGCAGATCTCTAGCCAGATAAAGATCTTCCTGACTTGCAGGTTTCGAGACCTGCGACAAGAATAAGACATCTCGGACAATCTTCTTTTCCATTCTCTTTCACTCCTTGCTATTTTACTTTATTATAGCACAAAAGGGGGCGACTTCTAGTTCTTTCCCTAAAATGCAAAAAAAGCCATCCGAAGATGACTTTCTTTTTAAATCGCGTTCTTATCAAGACCAAGTTTACGTTGAACAAACTTGACGATTTCGACGATAAGTATCATTGAGAAGCTTCCAGCTAGAACAATACCCCATTGAGACGAGTCTAGTTTGGTTACGTGGAAGATACCTTCAAGCGGTTCTACAACGATTGTTGCCATCAAGAGGATGAAGGATACCAAGATAGACCAGTTGAAGGTCTTAGACTTGAATGGTCCGACTGTCAAGATGGATTGGTAAACAGACTTAACATTGTAGGCATGGAAGAGCTGAATCAAACCAAGTGTTGCAAAGGCCATTGTGAGGGCATCCGCATGAATGGCTTGGTTATCTCCTACATGGACCGGATAGGCAAGAGCAAGACCATAAACAGTCAAGACGAGAGCCCCTTGGAGTACACCTTGATAGATAATGGAACTCATGACCCCACCTGAGAAGAAACTTGATTTACGTCCACGTGGTTTGTGGGTCATAACACCTGGCTCAGCAGGCTCAACACCAAGAGCAATAGCTGGGAAGGTATCGGTTACCAAATTGATCCACAAAAGATGAACTGGCTGTAAGACATCCCAACCAAACAAGGTTGATAAGAAGATGGTTAATACTTCGGCCGTATTGGCAGAAAGTAGATACTGAATGGTCTTTTGAATGTTTGAGAAGACCTTACGTCCTTCTTCAACTGCGACGATGATGGTCGCAAAGTTATCATCCGCAAGAATCATGTCTGATGCACCCTTAGAAACCTCAGTACCAGTGATTCCCATACCGATACCGATGTCGGCTGTTTTCAGAGCTGGCGCATCATTAACACCGTCACCTGTCATAGCAACGGCCTTACCTTGGTTTTGCCAAGCTTTCACGATACGAACCTTGTGTTCTGGAGATACACGCGCATAAACAGAGTATTGACCAACGACTTTTTCAAATTCTTCATCAGAAAGTTCATTGAGTTCCGCCCCAGTCAAAACATGGTCTTCCGAGTCATTTTCGTCGATAATTCCCAAACGTTTAGCAATAGCTTCTGCTGTATCTTGGTGGTCACCAGTGATCATGATTGGACGGATTCCCGCTTCCTTAGCGACACGAACAGCTTCTGCCGCTTCTGCACGCTCAGGGTCAATCATCCCAATCAAACCAGTAAAGATCAAGTTGTTTTCAAGCTCTTCAGAAGTAAGATTTTCTGGAATACTATCGATAATCTTATAAGCACCTGCAAGGACACGCAAGGCTTGGTGAGCCATTTCCGAGTTGTTTGTATGGATTAATTCAGTGACTTTCTCATCAATCGGAGCAACATCTCCAGCTTTATCACGAGCAACACAACGTTTCAAAAGTTGATCTGGAGCCCCTTTGACTGCCACGAGGAATTTACCATCTGGCAATGGGTGAACCGTTGACATGAGTTTACGATCTGAGTCAAACGGCAATTCAGCTACACGAGGATATTTCTCTAAAAATCCTTTAACATCGTAGCCCTTGTCCAAGGCATACTGGATGAAGGCTGTTTCCGTTGGATCCCCGATCAGGTTTCCTTCAGCATCAATCTTGGTATCATTAGCCAAGACAACCGAACGAAGAAGAGGCATTTCAAGACCTAGTTCAATGTCATCAGCTGAATCATGTAGGACAGCATCATAGAAGACTTTTTCGACGGTCATCTTGTTCATAGTAAGCGTACCAGTCTTATCAGAAGCGATGATTTCAGTTGAACCAAGCGTTTCAACTGCTGGCAACTTACGAACGATAGAATTTCGTTTTGCCAAAACTTGAGTACCAAGGGCAAGAACGATGGTCACGATAGCTGGGAGTCCTTCTGGGATGGCTGCAACAGCAAGCGCAACAGAGGTCATCAACTCACCAAGTGGATTTTTACCTTGAATGAAGACACCAACAACAAAAGTAACAAGGGCAATGACCAAGATAGCGTATGTCAAGACCTTAGAAAGGTTGTTCAAGTTTTGTTTGAGTGGTGTATCCGTCTCATCCGCATCTTGGAGCATGCCAGCGATATGACCAACTTCCGTGTACATACCTGTATTGACAACAACACCAAGACCACGACCATAAGTAACGTTTGAGTTTTGGAAGGCCATATTGACACGGTCACCAATACCAGCATCTGCAGAGAGCTCGACGGTCAAGTCTTTTTCGACTGGAACAGACTCACCTGTCAAAGCAGCTTCTTCGATTTTAAGTGAATTAGCTTCTAGCAAACGTAGGTCTGCTGGCACCACGTCACCTGCTTCGAGAGCTACGATATCACCTGGTACCAATTCTTTGGAATCAATCTCAGCCATGTGTCCATCACGAATAACGCGAGCAGCTGGACTAGACATAGACTTGAGGGCCTCGATAGCTTCTTCTGCTTTTCCTTCTTGGTAAACACCAAAGGCAGCATTGATGATAACCACGGCTAGGATAATGATGGCATCTGCGATATCTTCCCCGCCAGAAGTTACGACTGATAAGATAGCCGCTGCAACTAGGATGATAATCATCAAATCCTTAAATTGCTCGATAAACTTGACTAGGAGTGATTTTTTCTCACCCTCTTCCAGTTCATTGCGTCCATATTCAGCTAGGCGTTTCTGCGCTTCGCTTGACGAAAGACCTTGCTCAGTTGCTTCAACTGACTTCAAGACCTCTTCAGGACTTTGAGTATAAAACGCTTGGCGTTTTTGTTCTTTTGACATGTGTCTCCTCCTTGACATTGTGTGCAAAACAAGTTCTCTTTTAGTTTTATGACAAACAAAAAGAGACCTGTTAATCATAACAAGTCTCGCTGTTTAAGATAGTGCCGGAAAACATACTTTTCAGTATACAATTCGGAATGACGACACTATCACAGGTTTCTGCCAGCTACTCCCTTGAGTAGTACTATTATATCAAAATTTGAAAAGTTTTCAAGGGTTTAAATCCGATGAAACACTTTCTGAATCAAAAGTACGTTCACTGATAATATATCTAGGACGACGTTTTGTTTCCAGATAAATTTTTCCAACATACTCACCAATTACACCCAAACTAATCAATTGGACTCCACCAAGTAGGCTAACTATTGCATAAGTGCTCGCCCAGCCAGCCACGACTGTACCAGCAAACTTACTCCATATAACCCAAATAATCAATAGAAAACTAAAGAGTGACGTCAAAACACCAAGACTTGTAATCAACCGAATCGGTTTGATTGATAAACTTGTAATACCATCCATAGCCAAACCAAGCATTTTAGACAGTGGGTAATGGCTCTCACCAGCAATTCGTTCATGTCGCTTATACGAAACGTAAGAGTATTTAAAGCCAACTAAAGGCATTAAACCACGAAGAAAAAGATTGACTTCAGTGAATTTTTCTAATTCCTTCAAGAATCTTTTAGAAACCAATCGATAGTCGGCATGATTAAAAACGACTTCTGCTCCAAATAGGCGTAAAACTTTATAAAAACCTTCAGCTGTAATTCGTTTAAAAGCAGAGTCCGTATCACGGTTATCACGTACACCGTAGACAATTTCAGAACCGCTTTTATATTCTTCAATCATTTTATCCATACAATTGATATCATCTTGTCCATCGGCATCAATGGTAATGACAATATCAGCAAACTGAATGGCCTCATACATGCCTGCAAGCACACTACTTTGATGACCTCTGTTACGACTTTGCGATACACCAACCACAGAAGGGATAGATTTAGCATAACTTTCTATCAGTTCCCAAGTTCTATCCTTACTACCATCGTTTACATACATAATTTTACTATGGCGATGGATTTCTTCTTTCTTTATTAATTGTTCAATTTTTTCAACAAACATTGGATTAGTATGCGGTAAGACTTGTTCTTCGTTGTAACATGGAACAACGATATATAAAATTGGCTTGTGTCTACTCATCTCTTTCTCCTAATCTTTTTATCCCAAAAGGAAAGTTGGTTCCTCTAAACATCCTGACTATCAATTCACAACCCAAAATTGTTAATATAACTACAAAAACTGTCGTTATATATTGATTAACAAAAATTCCAGTATATTTCGTAGACAATTCTTTAACTAATTTTTCTACTAACACCAGAACTATCGGCGAATGTACTCCATAATAAATCAACGTTTTTTGTCCGATTGATTTCAAAATGGAACTCTCAGGAATTGTTTTAAAAAATATAAGAACACTCCAAATTCCTGAAATAGCCGCCAAGTAAAATAAGAAATGATTCCCAATTTGCTGATAATACAAATCAACAATTTGATAGCCACTCACTCGATAGTTTAGTTTACTGCTATAATTGGTAAGAATAAGTCCAATCGGCAAAAGGTAAATTGAAAAATACTTTTCTAATTGATGTAAATTATTCTTAGTCCACACTCCCAGCAAGATGAAAATCAGAGCAACAGGAACTAAATCAATATTCCAAATTAAATAATACTCCCTCTCATATACCTTCTGTCCGAGATAGACCAGAACCAAGAGAGATACGATTATTATCACCCACTGGCTCAAATTCCATCTTCTCTTTAAAATAAAGTAACTGAAAACATGAGCCAAAAACATCACATTCAAAAACCATAATTGAAAATAAATATGCAAACGGTCTGAAATCAGTAACTGTTTTATAAAATGAAGAATATCAAAACTCAGAACCTGATCAGGGTACATAACAAAAAGTTGAAACAGAAAAACAAAACTATTTAGCAAGAAAAAAGGAATAACTAAACTCTTTACCTTATTTAAACAATAGCCTGAGAAGGTTTCGTATTTTCTAACATTCAAAGTAAAACCAGATAAGAAAAAGAACAACGGTATGTGGAATGAATAGAGAAGCAACTTTGCATTATTTGGAACGAAGCTACTATGTCCAATGATAACTAATATAATTGCTAAACCTTTAGACATATCTATGTAACCAATTCGGTTCTTCATACTATCCTCCTGTTCCTAATTTTAAACGATAAACGCTCATATCTGAAGTGACAGATTCAACTTCCTCAAAGTAAACATCCTTCTGATAATGTTCTTTCATAATTTTTTTAACACTATCCATATTCCCTGAGGAAGTGGACCAAAAGAAGAGAATATTCTGATTGTTGATTGCGGAAGACAACAGATTTTCAGGTTCTTCAACTCCGTATCGTTTCATTTGTTGATAATAATGAGGAGAAAAAGTTTGCCAATTTCCTAATGTAGTTGTATTTGTCACTAACTGATTGGATCTTAATTTAAAAGTTGACAATGTAGGCTGTGAAGAAACCAAAGTGCCATATCCACCAAAAACAATAAGTTTATCCGAATTCCTCTGTACAAGATTTTGGTACTCTGAGACTACTGACGATTGAATATAGGGAAACCAATACAGTTCTTGGCCAAGCTGATTTATCCATACTGCTCCTCCTAGTATTCCCATTATTTGTAAGCTAAAGAACACCTTCCTCTTATCAAATAAACATCTTTTTTCATAAAATGATCGAGCATAAAAAATAAATACTAATAAGAAACATACTATTAGAGGGATATATACGCGCTCTACTACCCTCTGTCTAACAAAGAGAGCCCCAATTAAAAGTAATGGGGAAATCGGTACAAACCATCCGTATAGCTTCTTAGGCTTAAAAATCAAGAACCAACTAATCAGTACTAAAGAGAAGGTTGTCAGTATACTATTCTTAAAAAAATCTGATATCATCTGAGGCAGATTAAACGAGTATTTCTCCGAAAAGGAACGAACAGATTGAATGTTTGTTAAAAGAGTATTGCTTAAGGCTTTTTTTTCAGCAAATAACCAGTAGGTGGAGACATTCAAATCATTCTCACTTACTCCCAAAGCTTCAAATTCATTCTCATGTCTTTGATAATCAATAGCAGGATAATCTCTCAAATTCGTACTTAGGGCATTCCATGTCAAATACTCCTGTACGTTAGCTTTCCCTAGTGTATATAGTTTATTGGAAGCAAAAATCAGTAAAATGACGCCAAATAATAAAACAACTTCTTTTCTTTTTTTAGAAGATATCCACTCAAAGAGTAGAAAAGGGAATAACAGTAAAATAAAGCTTGATATAATTTGAGGTCGAATGGATAAACCAATGAACAATAGTGATAGTCCTGAAATGTACCTTTTGTCAAATAGTAAAAAAGTTGCTGCTGTAGCTGATAAATATGCGATAACGGAAAAAGAAAAATATTTAATAAGTATCAATTGGGCTAAAAACACAATTGGAAGCAAAAGATACAGTTTTTTCTTATAAAAAAAGATAGCATAGACACCAAAACTAATATAATAAATACTAACTAAAAAGATAAAAAAAATATTCCAATCAGTAAAAATTTTTTGAAGAAAGACCAATCCTGTAGATAATAAAATTCCTACATAGGGTAATAGCATATTATCACCAGATAATATAGTTTGATTCACCATGATATCATCTACTACAGGATATTCAAAACCTCTCATCGATATATAGAGATAAAAAAATAAAAATGGCAAAAATAAAAAACTTAAGCTAAGTAGCCCACTGACCATATTTTTATTTATCATTACAAGCTCTCTTTCGAATAAATATTACTCTTCAATTCTACCACATTTCCTTATAAAAAACTAGCTTACTTCCAATCTTGTAAGCCTATATCGTTTGAATTTTCCTTTGAAAACCAGTATAATGGTAGAATACTATATGACTAGAAAGGAAGCCCGATGAACCAATCCATGTCAAATCTCAAATTGGCAGAACGTGGAGCCATTATCAGCATTTCGACTTACCTCCTCTTGTCTGCAGCAAAATTGGCAACTGGTCACCTCCTACATTCTTCCAGTTTGGTGGCAGATGGTTTCAACAACGTATCCGATATTATTGGAAATGTTGCTCTCTTGATTGGGATTCGGATGGCCCGCCAACCTGCAGACCGTGACCATCGCTTTGGTCACTGGAAGATTGAAGATTTGGCTAGCTTGATCACTTCCCTCATCATGTTCTATGTTGGTTTTGATGTGCTTCGGGACACCATTCAGAAAATCCTCAGTCGGGAACAAACACCCATTGATCCTCTGGGTGCAATTCTAGGAATCATTTCAACAGTGGTCATGTTTGCTGTTTATCTCTATAACACACGCCTCAGTAAGAAATCCAAATCCAAGGCTCTCAAGACAGCTGCTAAGGACAATCTTTCCGATGCTGTCACCTCGCTTGGGACGACCATTGCTATCCTAGCCAGCAGTTTCAATTATCCTATCGTGGATAAATTGGTCGCTATCATCATCACCTTCTTTATCTTAAAAACAGCCTATGATATCTTTATCGAGTCTTCCTTCAGTCTTTCAGATGGTTTTGACGACCGTCTGCTAGAGGACTACCAAAAGGCCATCATGGAGATTCCAAAGATTAGTAAGGTCAAGTCCCAAAGAGGGCGTACCTACGGTAGCAATATCTACCTTGATATCACCCTGGAAATGAATCCTGACTTATCAGTCTATGAGAGTCATGAGATTGCGGACCAGGTCGAATCCATGCTGGAAGAGCGTTTTGGAGTCTTTGATACCGATGTCCATATCGAGCCAGCTCCCATACCTGAGGACGAGATTTTGGACAATGTCTATAAAAAACTGCTCATGCGTGAGCAATTGATCGACCAAGGAAATCAGCTAGAAGAACTCCTTGCTGAGGACTTTCTCTATATCCGTCAAGATGGAGAGCAGATGGATAAAGTCGCTTATCAAGACGAAAAAGAACTTAAGGTTGCTATTAAGGATATTCAAATCACTTCCATTAGTCAGAAAACCAAGCTCATTTGCTATGAGCTAGATGGCATCGTCCACACCAGTATCTGGCGTCGCCATGAGACTTGGCAAAATATTTTCCACCAGGAAACTAAAAAAGAAGACAAACAATGACCCTATCCAGTAGATAGGGCCTTTTTGATTATTCTACTTTAAGTAAAGACGAACTATGACATTTTGGAAGAATTGCTTTTCGAAGCTTGTTTTGCCTCTTTTCTTGCTTGACGATTTTGTTCGATACGCCATTCTCTTTCATAGTACTTCATGATCTCATAGACCCTTTCAGGAAAATCTACATCTAGTAGAATGATAGGGATGATCAAATCTGCTGACGGATGAAAAGGGAAACACCTTCTCTTCAACAGAGCTAGAAAGGATTGGGATTTCACATTTTCCTTGTTTTTAAAATAAACTTCAATCCGATCGGAATTCCTATACTTTCCTCCAATCCGAGAGAAGGAAAATTCCTCTACATCTGCCCAAGCGTAGAAATGACTGGGTTTCTTTGGATTCGGTTTGTAGTAAAACCCCTCAACTGTGCATCTCAAATACTCCTTATCCAAGCTTAACAGTCTGTATGTCTGATAAATGATTACTCCAGCACAAAAGAGGACAACCAGCATAAACAAAAGACTTATCGCATGAAGTTTGCTCCCCTTTTCCGAATACGAATAGAGATAAGTTAGAGGTAACAAGACTAAAAGACCGAACAAGGTATTCCAAATGATTTTCTTGGGACTACGTTTAATGATTTTTTCTTCCATCATGCCAACTCACTTAGGTATTCATAGCGTTCGTATTTTTCAAGGAGTGCTTCGTTTTTCTCGTCTAGTTCTTTTTGAAGAGTCGCTAGTTTGCCAAAGTCAGAGCCATTTGCCTGCATTTCTTCTTCAATAGCAGCGATACGATTTTCCAAGGCTTCAATATCGCCTTCAATGCTTGCCCACTCCTGCTTTTCTTGGTAGGTCATGCGTTTCTTGTCTTCACGGACCTTGACTACTTTTTCCTTTTCTGCCTTTTGTACTTGATTGGCCATCTCTGTTTCAAAGGCTTTTTCATCAAGATAGTCGGTGTAATGGCCAAAGAAAGGACGAATCTTGCCATTCTCAAAGGCGAGAATCTTGGTCGCTACCTTATCCAGGAAATAACGGTCGTGGCTAACTGTCAAGACAGGACTTGAAAAGCTCTGCAAGAAATTCTCCAAGACTGTCAAGGTTGCAATGTCTAGGTCATTGGTCGGCTCGTCCAAAAGAAGAACATTGGGTTTTTCCAAAAGCAATTTGAGGAGATAAAGGCGTTTTTTCTCTCCACCAGACAACTTCTCAATCAAGGTTCCATGCGTTGAACGTGGGAAGAGGAACTGCTCCAGCAACTCTGCAATGGAAGTCGTGGAACCACCACTTGTCCTGACCTCTTCTGCCACCTCCTGCAGGTAGTTGATGACCCGTTTGCTTTCATCCAGGCCTTCGATTTGTTGAGAGAAATAAGCGATACGAACGGTCTCCCCAATCACAACTTGTCCCGCTGTCGGCTCAAGACTTCCTGCAATCAAGTTGAGTAGGGTTGATTTCCCCACACCATTATCTCCAACGATTCCGATACGGTCTTTGGCTTGCACCAAGAAATTAAAATCTTGCAAAATGGGCTTGTTTTCATAGGCGAAGGAAACATTCTGAAACTCGATGACTTTCTTCCCTATCCGACTGGTTTCAAAGTTCATGGTCAAGTCTGTATCAGCAACGCCACCTGAAACTTCCTTTTTCAAATCGTGGAAACGATTGATACGGGCCTGTTGCTTGGTCGCACGAGCCTGCGGTTGTCTACGCATCCAGGCTAATTCTTGCTTATAGAGTTGTTCCTTTTTGTGGAGAAGTGCTGCATCACGCTCATCTTGTTCCGCTTTTAGGCGAACATAGTCCTGATAATTTCCCTGATACTCGGTCAAGCCTGCTCGGTCCAACTCGAAAATCCGCGTTGATAGTGCATCTAGGAAATAACGATCGTGGGTGATAAAGAGAACGGTCTTCTTGGAATTTTTCAAAAAAAGAGTCAGCCACTCAATGGTCGCAATGTCCAGGTGGTTGGTCGGCTCGTCCAGAAGCAAGAGGTCGTGGTTTCCTAGGAGAACTTGCGCCAACTGGACCCGTCTTCTGAGACCGCCTGACAATTCACCAACTGGAGTCGACAAGTCCTGAATCCCTAGCTTACTGAGGACCGTCTTGACCTGGCTTTCAATTTCCCAGGCTTGGAGAGAATCCATCTCTGCCATGACCCGTTCCAAACGAGCCTGCTTGTCCTCACTGTAATTGAGCATGATTAACTCATACTCACGAATCAACTGGATTTCCTTGAGGTCGCTGGAGAGAACCGTGTCCAAAACCGTCTTTCTATTATCAAAGTCTGGATTCTGGGTCAAGTAGCCAATCTTATAATCATTCTTAGCTGAAAAAGGGCTAACGTCACCATCAAATCCTGAAACACCAGAAAGAACATCCAAAAGGGTGGTCTTACCCGTTCCATTAACACCAATCAGACCGATTCTGTCTAGGTCATGGATGATAAAAGAAATATCCTTAAAAACGGTCTTGTCACCAACGGATTTGCTTAGTTTTTCAACGATAAAATCACTCATTTTTTCTCCCTCAGGTAAGTATGAATGGCCTCACGGTCATTCTCCAAGTCACCATCGACAATGGCAAACTCAATCTCTGTTAAAATATCTCCCAAATCTGGACCTGGCTGGTAACCATATTCCTTGATTAAAATACCACCGTTAATCTGAATTTCTTTCTTGTCATGAATGGTCAAACTATGGTAAGTTTCTGTAATAGCTTGTGGGTTGACTGGTTTCCCTTGGGCCTGACGAAGATTTTCTGCCTGTAAAAGTAAATCCAAGTCAAAGCGGTAACAATCGCGCTTGCTCAGCTCACCTTCTTCTCGCAAAGCCAAAATGGTCAGCAAATCCTGTACTTGCTTGGCAAACTGGCGTGAGGTTTTCCATGCCTTCAAAAATGGCTGTGCATCTTTAATCTCCAAAGCCCACAATAGAGCTGTCCAGGCTTGTTCGGAAGACTCAAAAGTGAAATCAGTCTCCAAATCAAACAGTTTGTTGAGCTTGCCCTGGCTCCCTGCCATATCTAGAAGATAGTCATAAGCTCGACTCTCAATCATGGAAGACAGACCAACTCGCCAAAAAGGTGCCAGCAATAGTTTATCAAACTCAACGAAGGTGCGCTCCACAGAAATTTTCTCCAAAAGTGGCGTCAAAGTCTTCATCGCCTCAAAAGTTTCTGACTCAAGTTTAAAACCGAGACTGGCCTGAAAGCGGAAACCACGCATAATCCGCAGAGCATCTTCGTTAAAACGCTCACTAGCCACTCCAACTGCTCGCAAAACCTGGTTTTCTAAATCGTCTAAACCATGGAACAAGTCAATAATTTCGCCTGTCTCATCCAAGGCAAACGCATTAACTGTGAAATCACGGCGCTTGAGGTCTTCTTCTAGCGAACGCACAAAGGAAACCGCGCTGGGTCTGCGATAGTCCACATAGACATCCTCTGTTCGAAAAGTTGTTACCTCATACTCCTCATCACCATCTAGGACCAAGACAGTTCCATGCTCGATTCCAATATCGGCTGTTCGCGGAAAAATATGCTTGGTCTCCTCTGGATAGGAAGAAGTCGCGATATCCACATCGTGGATGGGACGATTGAGGAGGGCATCTCGAACAGAGCCCCCAACAAAATAGGCTTCAAAGCCTGCTTCTTTAATTTTTTCTAATACTGGTAAAGCCTTCTGAAATTCAGAAGGCATTTGCGTTAATCTCATAATAAGTGTTCTAATCCATAGACAAGCTCATGACGCTTGACAACTTCTTTGATTCCCAAATTGACCCCTGTCATGAAGGAGCTGCGATCATAGGAGTCATGACGAAGGGTCAATCCTTCTCCTTGATTGCCAAAGATGACTTCTTGATGAGCTACCAAGCCTGGTAGACGAACCGAGTGAATCCGCATGCCATCAAAGTCAGCACCACGGGCACCTGCAATCAATTCTTCCTCATCAGGCGCACCTTGTTGGATAGACTCTCGCACTTCCGCCATCAACTCAGCTGTTTTAATGGCTGTTCCACTCGGAGCATCTTTTTTCTTGTCATGATGGAGCTCGATAATCTCCACATTTGGGAAATATTTGGCAGCCTGCGCCGCAAATTGCATAAGCAAGACAGCGCCCAAGGCAAAGTTAGGGGCAATCAAGCCACCCAAATCTTGTTCACGAGAAAATGCTTTTAGTTCTGTAATTTCTTCACTAGTGAATCCTGTTGTTCCTACGACAGGAGCAAAGCCATTTTCAAGAGCAAAGCGTGTATTTTCGTAGGCAACGGCTGGTGTAGTAAAATCTACCCAGACATCCGCTTCAAAACCAGCCAAGTCAGCCTTATCATTGAAAATAGGAATTCCCTGCCATTCTGACTCAGACTCAAAAGGATCTAAAACTGCGACCAAGTCCAAGTCTGGATCAGCCAAGACCATCTGACAAGCAGCTTGGCCCATCTTTCCCTTAAAACCGGCAATAATTACTCGAATACTCATCTCTACTCCTGACTAAGATACAAAGGACGTTAGCTGCCCATGAAAAATAGGGAATGGCGCTGACTTTCCATGAAAGGCAAGACAGGCATCTTTTTTCAAGAGGCAGGTAGGCCGTGTTCAATTTCTAAGATACAAAGCCTGTAAGAACAATTTAGACGATTGGTGTATAGCTCAAGGCGATACTACCTTCTCCAAGGTGGGTCCCAATGACACTACCAAAGGTTTCAATTGGAATTTCAGCAGTCACACCACTCTCCATCAAAAGCTGACGTAAATCCGCTGCCTTTTGAGGAGCGTTCCCATGAATGACTGTTATACGGTAGTCCCCATCTTTTGTCAACTCCTTGATGATTTCCACCAAACGTTTGATTGCTTTCTTTTCTGTACGAACTTTTTCGTAAACTTCAATCACTCCTTGGTCATTAAAGTAAAGGATAGGCTTGATACTGAGGAGATTTCCTAAGATAGCTGCTCCATTTGACAAACGTCCTCCCTTAACCAAGTGGTCGAGGTCATCTACTATGATAAAGGCTGAATTATCAGCAATTTGGATAGCCAACTTCTCCTGAATCTGGGCAAAATCATCGCCTTGTTCTGCCCATTCAAAGGCACTCTCTACCATAAATCCTAGAGGGGAACTTGTGATATGGGTATCTGGAAAGGCAATGGTCAAGCCATCATACTCATCCAACATGTATTGGATGTTCTGATAAAAACCTGAAATTCCTGACGAAAGAAAGAGTCCCAAGACATGGGTATAGCCTTCATCTTTCAAGGAACTTAGAATCTCATCCAATTTGGCAATACTCGGTTGACTAGTTTTAGGCAATTCTGCAGACTGAGCCATTTTTTGATAAAATTCCTCAGCAGTTAGATTGACACCTTCAACATACTCCTCTCCATCAATATTGACAGGAATATCCAAGATAAATAGATTCTCTCTTTGCAGCTTCTTCTCCTCTAAATAGGCTGAAGAATCTGTAATGACAGCTAATTTCATGACTAAAACTCCAAATTGATCCCTGGAAGATCCAAGGCGATTTCTGTTACTTCATACGTCAAACGATTGAGCATGTTCAAACATGGACGTGCCAAGGTTTCGACTTCTTCTTGGTTAAATTCGCTTGGTTCGTTGACAATTCGACCTTCCACGTGGTTAACTTGAGAAATTGTTCCGCTGATGACAAATTTGTCAAAGACAATCATGAAACTCAAGATAACAACAAGCGAAGTCACTTGGTTTTCTTGGTCATGTTGGAGCAACTGAAAGTTCACGTCTACCTTGGTTTCAGGAGCTCCATTTTCATTTTCCCATTCAAAGTTACGAGCATCAAAGTGATACTGGCTAACAAATTCTTGTTCTCGTTTAAGATTCATTTTTCTCTCCCATTGCTACAATTTACTATGCAATTGTACCACATTTTTATCATTTCATCTAGTTTTCTAGGCTTTAGTTAATTCCGATTTCATCTTTAACAACAGCAGCAATCGTATCTACGTAGTAGTTAACTTCTTCTGTCGTAGGAGCTTCTGCCATGACGCGCAAGAGGGGTTCTGTTCCACTTGGACGGACAAGGATACGACCGTTCCCTGCCATTTCTTCTTCCATCTTTTCGATGATTGTCTTGATGGCTGGTACTTCCATGGCTTTCTCTTTCATGGCATTTTCCACTCGGATATTGACCAGTTTTTGTGGGTAAATCGTCACTTCTGATGCTAGTTGAGACAAGCTCTTGCCTGTTTCTTTCATGATTTTAGTCAATTGGACAGCTGATAATTGACCATCACCAGTAGTGTTGTAATCCATTAAGATTACGTGGCCTGATTGTTCACCACCAAGGTTGTAGCCTGATTTTCTCATTTCTTCAACGACATACCGGTCACCAACAGCAGTCACTGCCTTGTTAATACCAGCACTCTCCAAGGCCTTATGGAAGCCAAGGTTAGACATAACCGTTGTCACGATGGTGTTTTGAGCCAACTGCCCTTTTTCAGAAAGGTATTTACCGATGATGTACATGATCTTATCACCATCAACGATGTCGCCATTTTCATCAACAGCAATCAAGCGGTCACTGTCTCCGTCAAAGGCCAAACCAATAGCTGACTGGCTTTCTTTGACCACTTCTTGAAGAGCTTCTGGATGTGTAGAACCCACATTCAAGTTGATATTCAGACCATCTGGTGTCTCACCGATAACAGTTATTTGAGCCCCAAGGTCTGCAAAGATTTGACGGGCACTTGTAGATGCTGCACCGTTGGCTGTATCCAAGGCCACTTTCATTCCCTCAAGAGGCGTTCCAGTTGAAACAAGGTAGCCTTCATACTTACGTAAACCTTCTGGATAGTCCACTAAGGTTCCCAAGCCTTCGGCGCTTGGACGAGGAAGAGTGTCTTCAGTAGCATCTAGCAAGGCTTCGATTTCTGCTTCTTTGTCGTCATCAAGTTTGAAGCCATCCCCACCAAAGAATTTAATTCCATTATCAAGGGCTGGGTTGTGACTAGCGGAAATCATGACACCCGCACTAGCTCCCTCAGTTTTAACCAAATAAGCTACTGCTGGTGT
This sequence comes from Streptococcus sp., assembly GCF_030528045.1. Taxonomy (GTDB): domain Bacteria; phylum Bacillota; class Bacilli; order Lactobacillales; family Streptococcaceae; genus Streptococcus. The sequence continues at coordinate 18,601 of NZ_JAUMZR010000012.1, read as the reverse complement.
TGCAAGGACACCGAGTTTGTAGACGTGAATCCCTACTGATAGAAGACCTGCCACTAAGGCTGATTCTAACATTTCTCCTGAGATACGTGTATCACGTCCTACAAAGACTTTAGGGGCTTCTGTTTCGTGTTGGCTAAGAACATAGCCACCAAAACGTCCCAGTTTAAAGGCCAATTCTGGCGTTAGTTCTACGTTTGATTCTCCACGGACTCCATCGGTCCCAAAATATTTACCCATTTTATTTATCATCCTTTTCTACTATTTTATTTAGTCCTGTTTAGACGAGTCTGGTTTCGTTTCTGAACTCGTTGAAGACGAACTGCTGGTTGAAGAGCCCGTTGACGAGGTCGTTGACGAAGAACTCGAGCTAGACGATACTGTTTTGGTTGTAATTTTCATTGTAGTGTCAAATGGCATAATGACGCTTGGCAAGACATTTCCATTTTTATCAACTGCTTGTAGTGGAACAGAGGCCGAGTAGTTACCTGTTATCCGTTCACTCGTCGGCAAGATGGCAATGACACGATCTACTCTAGAGAGAGTCTCCTCGTCACTAATAACCGTTACTTTTTCATCTGACACAGTGACTGTATCAATTTTCACACGAGAATCAATCTGACTAGGGTCAATCTCCGGCACAACGATTACATTATCTCGTTTTGCTTTTTTACCGACCTTGACTGTTATCTTTTGCGGAGTTGCAACAGCCGTCAAACCACTCGGTAAATTTTCAATGGTTAGAGGAACTTCGATGGTTCCTACACTGGCATTGGTTAAGTCAGCTTTGACCTTGAATTTTCGAGTGCTTTCCTGCATCTCGCTCGCCAAAGCAACTCTGTTTGACCCTGTCAGAAAGATCGTCACTTCAGATGTAAAACCACTGATAAAATACTGATCACTGTCATACTGAATATCGATTGGGACATTAAGAACCGTATTGGTATAGGTTTCTGTCCTCACCTGTCTGGCACTGTTGCTATTCTGATAGTTTGTTGAAGTCGCATAGATAAAAAGGATGCAGGCGAAAAAGAAGGAAGAAATAATATAAAGACTATTTTTTCTCATGTTTCAATCCTCCTAGCAAACGCTCCTTCAGACCTTGTTTTTTCTCTGATGTTGGAAGCAAGATTCTTCTTAACTCCGATTCAAACTCTTCCAAGGTCAAATCATGCTTAAAGACTCCATTATAGGTGATTGAGATTCCGCCTGTTTCCTCTGAAACCACAAAGGTAAGAGCATCCGATACTTCTGACAAACCAATCGCTGCCCTGTGACGTGTCCCAAATTCCTTGGAAATTCCTGTATTTTCAGTCAGGGGTAGGTAGGCTGAAGTTACGGCAATCCGATCTTCTCTGACAATGACCGCACCATCGTGCAAGGGAGTATTGGGGATAAAGATATTAATCAATAACTCAGAGGAAATCTTAGCATCTAGAGGAATCCCAGTTGAGATATATTCCTGCAAGGTTCTTACTCGCTGAACAGCTACCAGAGCACCAATCTTACGGGGGCTCATGTACTCGACTGATTTGACAAAGGCACGAACCATTTGCTCTTCCGCACTAATAGGGGCATTGTAGAAGAAATCCGTAGCCCGGCCCAATCGTTCCAAACCAGTCCGAATCTCTGGTGAAAAAATAACTACTGCTGCGATAACCCCATAAGTGATGATCTGATTGATCAACCAGGAAATGGTTGTCAAACCAATCATATTGGACAGAATCTGACCTAAAATAAAGACCAGGACTCCCCGCACCAATATCATGATTTTGGTCCCTGCAATCGCTTTGGTAAAATGATATAAAATATAAGTCACAATGAGAATATCAATCAGATTGATGACTATCGTCCAAGGACTTGAAAACAAACTCGTCCAGTATTGTAAATTGGATAATTGTTGAAAATTCATCCCTGGCCTCCTCCCTGTCAAAACACTTTCTGTACCATTATACCATTTTTTGCCCATTTTTTCCCTATCCTACCTCATTTTAAATTAAGCAAAAATATGATAAAATAAACTGATTAGAAAAAACGAAGGAGAAATCATGTCTCAACTCTATGATATTACCATTGTCGGTGGCGGTCCTGTTGGGCTCTTTGCTGCCTTTTACGCCCACCTACGCCAAGCCAAAGTCCAAATCATTGACTCCCTTCCCCAGCTCGGTGGTCAACCTGCCATCCTCTATCCTGAGAAGCAAATCCTTGATGTGCCAGGTTTTCCAAACCTAACTGGGGAAGAGCTGACCAATCGCTTGATTGAACAGCTAAATAGTTTTGAAACACCTGTTCACCTCAACGAAACTGTTCTAGAAATCGAGAAACAAGATCAAGGTTTTACCATCACAACCAACAAGGGAAACCATCTGACCAAAACAGTCATCATTGCCATGGGGGGTGGAGCCTTTAAACCACGGCCACTCGAATTGGAGCATGTTGAGGACTATGAAAACATCCACTACCACGTTTCCAACATTCAGCAATACGCTGGTAAGAAAGTGACCATTCTTGGTGGTGGGGACTCCGCAGTGGACTGGGCTCTGGCTTTTGAAAAGATTGCCCCAACTACTCTCGTTCACCGCAGAGATAATTTCCGCGCCTTGGAACATAGTGTGCAAGCCTTGCAAGAATCATCTGTGACCATCAAGACACCGTTCATTCCTAGCCAACTTATCGGAGATGGAAAAACACTCGATAAACTAGAAATCACCAAAGTCAAATCAGATGAAACCGAAACTATCGAAGTAGACCATCTCTTTGTCAACTATGGTTTCAAATCATCTATTGGCAATCTTAAAAATTGGGGGCTGGACCTCAACCGTCACAAGATTATCGTCAATAGCAAGCAAGAGTCTAGCCAAGCAGGAATCTATGCCATCGGGGACTCCTGTTACTATGAAGGTAAGATTGATTTGATCGCTACAGGACTGGGTGAAGCTCCAACAGCTGTTAACAATGCCATTAACTACATTGACCCTGAACAAAAAGTTCAACCCAAACACTCGACCAGTTTATAAGAAAAAAACCACGAATCAACGATTCGTGGTTTTATAATTCATCTGCTATTTTATTGATTTTTCTGAGTCTGTGATTGACACCACTTTTAGTCAGGGGATTACTCAGGCTATCTGCCAACTGCTGGATAGAGTAGTCTGGGTGCTGAATCCGCAACTGCGCTACCTCTTGCAAATCCACGGGTAAATTTTCCAAACCCATTCTATCTTTGATTTTACTGATATTATTGATGGTCTTCATACTAGCAGAAACCGTTCGAGCGATATTGGCTGTTTCAGCGTTATTGGCTCGATTGAGATCGTTACGGGTTTCACGCAAAATCTTGATGCGCTCAAAGTTATCACGCGCCTGCATGGCCCCAATCACGATCAAGAAATCCATGATGTCTTCTGCCCGTTGGAGATAGGTAACTGCACCTTTCTTGCGCTCAATAACCTTGGCGTCCAGCAAAAACTGCTGAAGGAGAGAGGCCAGTCCTTGGGCATGGTCCAGATAAACAGAACTAATCTCCAACTGGTACTTACCAGACTCAGGATCTCGGATGCTACCATTTGCAAGAAAGGCCCCACATAAGTAAGCACGTCCAGCTTCTTCATCTGCTAAAATATCGGGATCAATACCTGTCTCCAAACCAAAGAAGGAATCCGCAAGCCGCAAATCAGCTAAAAGCTCCTGCACTCTCTCATCTGTATAGACCGTGTAAACACGATTCTTGCGAAGATTGCTCCTCTGATGGTGTCGAATCTCAGACTTAATCTCATAAAAATGGAGAAAGGACTCATAGAGATGCCGAGCCAACTTAGCATTTTCAGTCACAACAGACAAGGTCAGGCCAGAAGTCGAGAGACCGATGCTACCAGACATCTTGATAATGGCCGATAGTTCATAACGACTGAGATGGTGTTGACCAAGAATTTCCTCTTTTACTGCGACTGTAAAACTCATTTTCTCACCTGTATAATGCGCATCAATTCATCTACAATCAAATCGCCATCATGGAAGGCTCCTCCATTTTCCAAACGAAGGAAGTTGGATGAAATCACACGAGGAACCTGCTTGCAAAGACCAGCAAAGTCATGCTCTACCTGAATCAAATATTCATCAAAACGGTTGGTATCCATGTATTCTCTAGGAACCTTTTCGATATTAACCAAGACCGTATCAATAAATGGCCGACCTAAGTGTCGATGGAGGACTTCTACGTGGTCACTGTCTGAAAAGTACTCTGTTTCCCCACGCTGGGTCATGATATTGCAGACATAGGCGATTTCCGCCTTAGTCTCCAAGAGAGCCTGTCCAATCTCCTCGATGACAATATTGGGCAAAATTGACGTAAAGAGGGAACCAGGCCCCAAGACGATCATGTCACTCTCGAGAATAGTATTGACCACTCGTCGGCTGGCTTGGGGTGTTTCATCATCCAAGGTATTGGTCACATAGACATGGTCGATCATACCTGGATGATCTGCAATGTGGCTCTCACCTGCCACCTCAGAACCGTCTTTAAAGACTGCATGCAGTGTCAGAGGCTGATCGCTCGATGGGTAGATTTTTCCTGTTGTGTGGAAAAAGAGACTTAGCAGCTGCATGGCATTATAAGTGGATCCTTGCATTTCAGATAGGCCAGCAATGATAATATTTCCAAGCGGATGACCCGCAAAAGCTCCAGCCTCTTCTGAGAAACGGTACTGAAAAACCTTCTCATAAAACTTAGGCATATCCGACATGGCTACCAGGACATTGCGAAGATCGCCTGGTGGTGTCAGCTGTTGGATATTCTTTCTTAGCTCACCAGAAGAGCCACCATCATCAGCTACCGTTACGATGGCTGCGATATCAACATCCTTTTCTCGCAAGCTTTTCAAAATGACGGGGATACCAGTTCCTCCACCAATTACCGTTATCTTTGGTTTTCTCATGAACGGTTTACCGTTTCCTTTCTTCTGTCTTTGTCACGATGGCTTTCATTGACAGGCCAGTTTTTAGCAAGGTCCTCAGCGATTCGTTTTGCAAAGGCAACACTACGGTGTTGTCCACCTGTACATCCTACTGCAATGGTTAAAACAGACTTGCCTTCTTTTTTGTAACTTGGCAAAATGGGTTCAATCAAAGCGAGTAAGTGCTGATAGAAACTTTCAGACTCCTCATGATGCATCACATAGTCATAAACTGCTTGATCCTCACCTGTCTGATTGCGGAGTTCCGGAAGGTAGTATGGGTTTGGCAAGAAGCGGACATCAAAGGCCAAGTCTGCATCAATAGGGATACCATACTTGAATCCAAAAGACATGACCTCGATACGGAAAGACTGGGCTTGTTCTTGGTCTGAAAATTGCTCAGCAATGGTTTTACGCAGTTCACGCGGAGTGAGTTCTGTCGTATCCACCACATTTTGACTCATGTTTTTCAAAGGTGCCAAGAGTTCACGTTCCAGCTTGATGCCATCTAAAATCCGACCATCAGCAGCTAGAGGGTGACTTCGTCTAGTTTCCTTATAGCGTGCCACCAATTCCTTATCTGCTGCGTCTAAAAAGAGGATTTTGAAGTCCAAATCATCTTGGTTTTCCAATTCATCCAAAACAGCCTGAATCTCTGAAAAGAAGGAACGGCTCCGCATATCGACTACTAGGGCTAACTTATGGTCATCATCCTTGGTCTCTACCAACTGCAAAAACTTTGGCAAGAGGGCTGGTGGCATATTGTCAATAGTAAAATATCCCAAATCCTCGAAGGACTGAATGGCTACCGTTTTCCCTGCACCACTCATCCCTGTCACAATCACCAGGTGAAGTTGTTTCTTTGTCATCTATCTCTCCTTATATCAAAAAAAGTTTGGCAGAGCCAAACTTCAACTAGCTTATCCAATCTCTGCGATCACTTCAATTTCGACTTTTACATCACGAGGAAGACGTGCAACTTCCACAGCTGAACGAGCTGGAAATTCCTCTTTAAAGGCAGTCTGGTAAACCTCGTTAAAAGGAACAAAGTCATTCATATCACTCAAGAAGCAAGTTGTTTTGACAATATGGTCAAAGTCTGTTCCTGCTTCAGCCAAAATAGCACCGATATTTTTCAAGACTTGTTCTGTCTGTTCTTGGATCGTTTCTCCTACAATTTCTCCAGTTTCAGGAGATAGGGGAACTTGACCGCTAGCAAACAAAAGATTGCCAACGATTTTTCCTTGAACATATGGTCCGATAGCTTTTGGAGCTTTGTCTGTATGAATTGTTTTTGCCATTTCTTTCCCTCACAATTTTTCTAATATTGCATCCCAAGTCTGATCCATCCCTGCCTTGCTGACAGATGAAAAGAGGATGAAGTCGTCACTTGGGTCAAAGTTTAATTTCTTTTTGATTGCTGATTCGTGCTTGTTCCACTTACCACGAGGAATCTTGTCTGCCTTGGTCGCAACGATGATAACCGGAATCTCATAATACTTGAGAAATTCATACATCTGTACATCATCTGCTGACGGGTCGTGACGGAGATCCACCAGACTGACCACGGCACGGAGATTTTCCCGAGTGGTCAAATACTCCTCAATCATGCGCCCCCATTTTTCACGTTCCTTTTTGGAAACGCGGGAATAGCCATAACCTGGTACATCCACAAAACGCATCTTGTCATCAATGTTGAAAAAGTTGAGTAACTGGGTTTTCCCAGGTTTTCCTGATGTACGAGCAAGATTTTTGCGGTTCAACATGGTGTTGATAAAGCTAGACTTGCCAACATTTGAACGCCCTGCAAGGGCAATCTCTGGCAGGTCATCCTGCGGATAGTGGGACTTATTTGCCGCACTGAGCAAAATTTCAGCATTATGTGTATTGATTTCCATAATCACCTCTAGGCTGTTTCTAGGATTGGTTTTTCCGTTCCAGCCACAGCTTCTTTTGTGATGCGGACCAATTTCACATTTTCTTGACTTGGCACTTCAAACATAACATCTAGCATGGTTTCTTCGATGATTGAGCGAAGACCACGCGCACCAGTTTTGCGTTCGATAGCCTTATTGGCGATTTCCTGAAGGGCTTCATCGTCAAATTCCAACTCAACGTCATCATAAGAAAGCAAGGTTTGGTATTGTTTGACCAAGGCATTTCTTGGCTCTTTCAGGATGCGAACTAAGTCATCAACCGTCAATTGCTCAAGAGCAGCAAATACAGGCAAGCGTCCAATCAACTCAGGGATAATCCCGAATTTTTGAATGTCTTCTGCGATGATTTCTTGCATGTAGGAGCTGTTTTCGTCAATCGCCTTGTTATTTTGGCCAAAACCGATGACTTTTTCTCCCAGACGTTGTTTAACGATTTCTTCGATGCCATCAAAAGCACCACCCACGATAAAGAGGATATTTTTAGTATCCACCTGAATCATCTCTTGTTGTGGATGTTTGCGTCCACCTTGAGGCGGTACGCTGGCTACAGTTCCCTCGATAATCTTGAGAAGAGCTTGTTGTACCCCTTCGCCCGAAACGTCACGTGTGATAGACACATTCTCGCTCTTCTTGGCAATTTTATCAATTTCATCTACGTAGATAATCCCACGTTCTGCACGTTCGATATTAAAGTCAGCAGCCTGCAAGAGTTTGAGGAGGATATTTTCCACATCCTCACCTACATACCCAGCCTCAGTCAGAGCTGTCGCATCTGCAATAGCAAAAGGCACATTCAAGCTCTTAGCCAAAGTCTGAGCCAAGAAAGTTTTTCCTGAACCGGTTGGACCAATCATCAAAATGTTTGACTTCTGCAAATCCACATCTTCTGACTCTTCACGCGTATCGTGAAAATTGATGCGTTTATAGTGATTGTATACAGCCACTGTCAAGGCACGTTTGGCACGATCTTGACCAATCACATAATGGTTCAAGATATTGAGGAGTTCGATTGGCTTTGGTACTTCAGACAAGTCTGCCAAAACTTCCTCGGCCAACTCCTCCCGAATGATTTCCTGAGCCAACTCAACACATTCATTACAGATAAAGGCGTTGTTCCCAGCAATTATTTTCTTTACTTCTTCTTGGCTTTTGCCACAAAATGAGCAATAAACCATCATATCATTTTTCCTATTTGTAGGCATGATTTCCTTCCATTCTAATTTATCATTCTATCTAAAATAAGTTCATGTAAAAAGCATGAATACTGTTTACCAGATTGGTAAAAGCATTCAACCAGAGTAAGGCAGACAGTCCATAGCGCTTCTTACGAAAAGCCTGTGCTCCAGTCAAAATACAGATCACACACAAAAAAGCTGTAAAAAATCCAAATATACTGCGCTCCATTAGACTTCCTTTCTATCTCGGTATTCGATGGTAAAATCATAGTCGTTTTTCTCATCTCGGGTGTAAGATTTGCTTGCTACTGTCTCAAAACGAGACAAGTCAAACTCCTCAGGAAAATAGGTATCTCCCTCCACCTGAGCATGAATCTGCGTCACGATAATTTCATCTAAATAAGGCTCAAAAGCCTGAAAAATCTGCTTTCCGCCAATGATATAGAGATTTTTTTCCTGCCTCTGATACCACGCTAAAACAGACTCCACATCTTGAAATACGAGCGCCCCATCTATGACTTCTTCGCTATTGCGCGTTAAAATCAGGGTTTGCCGTTTTGGAAGCAGACGACGTCCCATACCATCAAAGGTCACTCGTCCCATCAGTATAGCATGATTTAAAGTTGTTTCCTTAAAATGTTGCAACTCTGCTGGCAAATGCCAAGGGAGACGATCTTCCTTCCCAATCACACCTTTTTCATCTTGGGCCCAAATGGCTATGATTTTCTTTGTCATGCTTCCGTCCTTTTTATTGATACTACTATTTTATCAAAATTCTCCCAAAAAGACTGTTTTGAAACGCGCGCAAAAGAGAGAAAAGGAGCAGGCTTCATTTAGCCTGCTCCTCTCGTCCCTAGGACATATATTTTTTTGCTTCTGATTCGATTTTTTCGACCACTTCTTGGATACTTAGTCCAGTTGTGTCAAGGTAAACTGCATCCTCAGCCTGTTTGAGAGGTGAGGTTTCACGATGACTATCCTTGTAGTCACGCGCCGCAATCTCTTCTTTCAGCGTTTCAGGGTCTGTCTCAATCCCTTTAGCAATATTTTCCTTGTAACGACGCTCTGCTCTTTCTTCAACAGAAGCCACTAGGAAAATCTTGAGTTCAGCTTGTGGTAAAACAACTGTCCCGATATCACGCCCATCCATGACGATACCACCTTGCTGAGCAATCTCTTGCTGGAGCGAAACCAGTTTCTCACGCACTTCAGGAATGGCAGCAATGCTTGAAACCTTGTTGGTCACTTCATTTTCACGAATCGGATGCGTAATATCAACATCTCCTACAAAAACAAGTTGCTCACCTGTTTCTGAACGACCAAAACTAATGGGGTGTTGGTTAAGAAGCTCGAGAAGTTGGTCTACATTTCCTGCATCCAACTGGTGTTTGAGCGCTATATAAGTCGCAGCACGGTACATAGCACCCGTATCGAGATAAGTGTATCCAAAATCCTTAGCGACAATCTTTGCGACCGTACTCTTGCCACTCGAAGCTGGACCATCGATAGCAATTTGAATTGTCTTCATGACCGACTCCTATCTTGTCTTAATCACATCACCTGGGTTGGCAAACCAAGATCCAGATGACATGTGAGAAGGATTTAGGGCTTCTAGCTGGGCAATGGAAATCCCTGCACGTTGAGCAAGAGCTGCTTCTCCCTCTCCAGGCTGTACTGTAAGTGTTCCTTCACCTTCTGTATGCTCTTCCGAACTGCTCTCTGAAGGTGTTGATTCAGAAGAAGCTGTTTCCTCTACCTTGCTACTTGAAGATGATGATGCTTCCACTTTAGAACTTGCACTTGTAGAAGGAGACGATGCATCATAGAAATCCTTCAAAGATGAAGTACGATTGCTTCCACCGGTTGATAGGTAAATCAATACAACTACCATCGCTACTACGATTACAAAGAAGAGGCTAGCTAGAACCGTCAAGACACGATTCGCAACAACGCCTTTCCCTTTTTGTTTCCGGTGTCGACGCTCTGATCTTGTTTTTTCCTCATTGTTTTCGTAGATATCTTCTTGCCACGGTTCTTTTTCCATACCTTACTCCTTGTTTTTTTTACATTTTCTTATTACAATATAAATATGAAAGTCACACTTATACCCGAACGGTGCATCGCCTGCGGGCTTTGCCAAACCTATTCTGAACTCTTTGATTACCATGATAATGGAATCGTTCGATTTTACGATGATCCAGTCGAATTGCAAAGAGAAATCGCTGAGACCAGCGATGTTCTGGAGGCCATCAAAAATTGTCCTACAAGAGCACTTCTAAAAGATCCTTCGTAGTATGCAGGGAATAAATATAATTGATTTTTTCTCATTTTTCCCACACTTACTAGTTTAGCATATTTCTAGGTAAAATTATAGTCTTTTTTGGTTATTTTTTCCTTCAATAATAGAAAGGTCACTTTTTTCTTTGACGAGATAGAGTGGTCTTTTTTTGGTCTCTAGATAAATCTTGCTGATATACTTACCGAGAATCCCAATCGTCAGGAGTTGAATCCCTCCAAGAAAGAGGATGACAGCCATCAAAGAGGTCCAACCAGATGTCGGATTTCCCAAGATAAGAGTCCGAAACACTACAAAAATAGTCATCACAAACGAAAGAAAACAAGATAGGAGTCCCGCTACAAAGGCTATACTCAAGGGGAAATCTGAAAAGTTAAGAATCCCTTCAATCGAGTAGAAAAAGAGTTGTCTAAAACTCCAACTGGTCTTGCCAGCCTGTCGTTCAACGTTTGGATAATCAAGATAGTGCGTTTTAAAACCCACCCAGGCAAAGAGTCCTTTAGAAAAACGATTGGACTCGGTCAGGGTCAAAATAGCATCTACCACAGACCGTCTCATCATGCGAAAATCACGGACACCTGAGGGCAAGGCTACTGGGCTGATTCTTTGCATGAGGCGGTAAAAGAGGTCAGCACAGAAACTGCGGAAAAAGGGTTCTCCCTCCCGACTAGTTCTCCGTGTCCCAACACAGTCTATGTCTGCATTTTGGTCTAATAAGCCTTTCATCTCAAGTAGCATACTAGGAGGATCCTGAAGGTCTGCATCCATCACGACCACCAAGTCTCCAGTTGCATGCTGCAAGCCTGCGTATAAGGCTGCCTCTTTCCCAAAATTTCGTGAGAATGAGACATAACGGACCGCAGGATTTTGCTCCCGATAGGTCTTCAAAAGCTCTAAGGTCCCATCACTTGAGCCATCGTCTACAAAGACATATTCGACCTCTCCTCCCAAGTCAGGAAGCAGAGCTTCCACAGACTGATAAAAAAGAGGAAGTACTTCCTCTTCGTTTAGACATGGGACAATGATTGAAATCATCATCTTAGTCTTCAAATCCATTTGGATGCTTGCTTTGCCAACGCCATGCGTCTTCACACATTTGAGTAATGTCGAGTTCTGCTTCCCATCCGAGCTCTGCTTTGGCTTTTGCTGGGTCTGAGTAGCAGGCAGCTATATCACCTGGGCGGCGTTCTACGATGCGGTAAGGAATAGGACGTCCCACTGCTTTTTCCATATTTTGGATAATTTCAAGAACGGAGTAACCTTTACCAGTTCCAAGGTTATAAACATTAAGACCTGAATCTTTTTGAAGTTTTTTCAAAGCTGCAACGTGACCTTTAGCTAAATCGACAACATGGATGTAGTCACGAACACCAGTTCCATCTTCCGTATCGTAATCATCTCCAAATACTTGCACTTGCTCTAGTTTGCCAACTGCTACTTGTGAAACATAAGGCAAGAGATTGTTTGGAATTCCGTTAGGATTTTCTCCCAAGTCACCGCTCTCATGTGCTCCGATTGGGTTGAAGTAACGCAGCAAGACCACATTCCATTCTGAGTCTGCCTTGTAGATATCCGTCAAAATTTCCTCTAACATGAGCTTAGTACGGCCGTATGGATTGGTCACTGAAAGTGGGAAATCTTCTAAGATTGGAACAGTGTGAGGATCTCCGTAAACTGTCGCCGAAGAACTGAAGATGATGTTCTTACAGTTATTTTCTTCCATGGCTTTTAGAAGGCTGACAGTTCCTGCGATATTGTTGTCATAGTAGGCAAGAGGGATACGGGTTGATTCGCCAACAGCCTTCAAACCCGCAAAGTGAATCACACCGGTCGGTTCTTCCTGCTTGAAAATATCTCTGAGTGTATCTGTGTCACGGATATCTGCCTCATAAAAAGGAATCTCGACTCCTGTAATTCTTTCAACAACTTCTAAACTTTTACGATTGCTATTGACAAGATTATCCACCACAACGACTTGATGACCTGCTTGGATCAACTCAATAACAGTGTGGGTTCCGATAAATCCAGCACCACCAGTTACCAAAATCTTTTCTTGCATCTTTCTTCCTCGATTCTCGGATTATTTTTTCTTATTTTATCATTTTTGATAGGGAATGTCATTTGACATCCTAAACCACCTGCTAAAATTTTAGTAAAATGCTTATACTCTTCGAAAATCAAATTCAAACCACGTCAGCGTCGCCTTACCGTACTCAAGTACAGCCTTCGGCTAGCTTCCTAGTTTGTTCTTTGATTTTCATTGAGTATTATTCGCTTTTTACTCGTTTGACATAGTTTGCAATTGGATAGTTTACTGGGTCCAAGGTCAACTCCTTGTCTTGGACCAGCTGGGCTAGATGGTAACCGATGATCGGCCCCGTTGTGAGACCTGACGAACCTAGACCACTAGCCGCATAGACACCTGCCAATCCTGGCACTTGTCCAAAAAATGGGGAGAAATCACTGGTGTAGGCACGGATTCCCACACGCTCACCAGATGATTTCGCTTCTGCCAAGGCTGGGTAGTATGTCAAGGCTGCTTCCTCCATTTGTTGAAGCAAGGGTTCATCCACCGTCAAGTCAAATCCCATATCATTTTCATGGGTAGCTCCCAAGGACAATTTCCCACCTGCAAAAGGAATCAAATCCCACTCCCCCTCTGGCATGACAACAGGATAGGATTCCATATCTTGGGTAAGTTGATAATCTCGGAGTTGTCCTTTTTGGGGGCGAACATCTACCTCATATCCTAAAGGCTCCAAAATGTCCCCCAACCAAGCTCCCGTCGCTAAAACAACCCGTTCAAACACCTCTTCGCCAATCTGATAGCCGGATGCTAAAGATGTCAGACTCACTTTTTCTTTGACCAGCTTGACTTGACTGGCTTCTAGCAAACGAGTCACTAAGAGGTGGCCATCTACTCTCGCTCCACCAGAAGCATAGAGCAGGCGGTCAAATCCCTGCAAGCCAGGAAATAATTCATTTGCAGATGCTTGGTCTAAAATGGCTAACTGACCTATCAAGGGAGATTCTTCCCTACGCTGGAGTGCTAGTTCATAGAGTTCTTCTAACTTGGATTCGTCCTTTTTCAAGAGAAAAACTCCCGAACGCTGGTAAAAGTCGATTTCCTGACCAGATTTTTCTAAATCAGCCAACAAATCCACATAAAAGTCAGCCCCCAAGCGCGCCATCTTGTACCAGGCCTTATTACGACGTTTTGAAAACCAAGGACTGATAATTCCCGCTGCTGCCTTGGTAGCCTGACCTTGTCCATGGTCAAAAACGGTCACCTCTAGGTCACTTTCTTTCGAGAGGTAGTAGGCAGCAGTTGCCCCTACAATCCCTGCTCCAATAATGGCAACTTTTTTCATTGTCTTCTCTTCCTAACTAGATATGTGGAAAGGATTGGTCGATGCTTGGCTAGGTATGATATCAATGGTCCAATCCTTTTCTGCCTTCCATTGAGTAAGAAGTGCTGCGATTTTTTCCACAAAAAGCACTTCGATATAATGTCCTGGATCCAATGCCAGCAATCCATCAGACAACATATCCTGAGCTGTGTGGTAGTAAATGTCACCAGTGATATAAACATCTGCTCCCTTAGCTAAAGCATCCTTATAAAAAGATTGCCCGCTGCCACCACAGATGGCCACTCTTGAAATAGACTTCTGCAAGTCATTCTCTTGATAATGCACCAATCGAAGACTATCTAGACCAAAGACTTGCTTGACATGTTGGGCCAATTCCCCAAATGTCTGAGGCTGAACATTCCCAATACGTCCAATTCCACGTCCTGGGCCTGTTTCCTGCAGATAGGTCGTGTCCTCAATACCTAGCATCTGGCAGAACCAGTCATTTAACCCGTTATCAACGATGTCAATATTGGTATGGCTGACATAAACTGCGATGTCATGCTTGATGAGGTCGATGTAAATCTGATTTTGCGGACGGCTAGCTACCAAGTCCTTGATCGGACGGAAAATCGGCGCGTGCTTGACAATAATCAAGTCTACACCCTTTTCAATGGCTTCAGCCACCGTTTCTTCACGAATATCGAGAGCCACCATGACACTTTGGATATCCTTGTCCAAAGTACCGATTTGCAGGCCACGACTGTCTCCCTCCATGGAAAATTCTTGAGGGTAAAAGGCTTCATAGCGTTTAATGACTTCACTTGCTAGCATGGAGCACCTCCTTGATGGCTTGAATTTTATCTACTAAAACTTGACGTTCTTCCATATTTTTTTCTGGAATTTGATCAAGGGATAATTCTAACTTAGCAGCTTCTTTTTGCCATTTTTGGACAAAGGCTGGGCTGACTTCTTTGGACAAGATAGGTCCAAAACGGACATCACTGGCTGATAGCTTCATTTGTCCTGCTTCCACCACTAGAATTTCATAAAACTTGCCTGCTTCTTCTAGGATGCTTTCTGCTACGATCTGAAAACCGTGATCTTGTAGCCAGATGCGCAAGTCATCTTCACGATTATTGGGCTGGAGGATTAAACGCTCTACATTAGCTAGCTTTTCCAAACCTTCTTCCAATATGGTAGCAATCAAACGGCCTCCCATACCAGCAATGGTGATAACCGAGACTTGGTCTACCTCCTCAAATGCTGCCAAGCCATTGGCTAAACGGACTTGGATTTTCTCCTTTAGACCGTGAGCCTCAACATTTTTAACCGCAGACTGATAAGGACCTTCCACCACTTCCCCTGCAATGGCGCTTTTGATTTGGCCTCTCTCGACTAACTCAATAGGCAGATAAGCATGGTCACTCCCCACATCTAGTAAAATGGCACCTTGCGGTACAAAGGACGCCACCAATTCTAATCTCTTTGAAATCATCTTCTCTCACTTTCCAAAACTCTATTACCTCTTATTATACCATATTTCAGCTAGCAATCTTGCACCTAAAAAGACCGCAATCCACAGATTGCAGCCTTTCTTTATTTTCTAGCTTGATAACGACTGGTTAAGATAAATATCACCGTAAAGACAGCCATCATAACAAGGTAAACAGGGAATGTTTGTCCTGTAAGTGTCGAAATTTCAAGCAGTTTCTGAATTCTCGGGAAAAGAGCCGTAGCCAGGAAACCACCTACTGACCAAACAATCAAGAGGACACGCCAGAGGGTGAATGGCATGCAGGCTCTAAATACGGATAAGAAACCGATAGATCCAAGGAGATAATAGAGTAGGGTTGAGATTCCTAACTCAGACCAGCCTTGACTCGCTCCAAATAGTTTCATAAAAAGAACGCTGAACACGACCATGAGGGCACTTGGTAGGGCACGAAGCATGGATCTTCTGAGGAAGTTTGGTTCAACAGGTTTGATATTCCGCTCAAAAGTCAGAACGAATGGTGGGAAACCTTCCACGAATTGGTCAATCACGGTAATCTGGATCGGAATGAAAGGGAAAATCAAAATCCACTCAGACCGTCCTAGTAAAACACTGGCAATACAGATGACTGCAAGCAGGAAGGAATAGATGGTCTTTATCAAGAAAATCGGTGCGATATGGGCAATGTTATTAACCACGCGACGACCTTCAAAGAGAATCTCAGGAACATCATTAAAGTCTGAGTTCAAGAGAACTAGATTGGCGATCTGGCGAGTCGCCGGATCTCCCTCAGCCATCACGATCGAACAATCTGCCTCACGGAGGGCCAGGATATCATTGACACCGTCCCCTGTCATAGCTGTTGTATGCCCTGCTTTTTTCAGAGTTTGGATGATGAGTTTCTTTTGATGAGGGGAAACACGTCCGAAAATAGCTGTTTCCTCAGCCATAGCAATCAATTCCTCATCTGTGATTTTTGAGCAATCTACATAGCTGTGATAGTCTACAAAGCCAGCCTTCTGGGCAATGCTGGATACTGTAACGGGATTGTCGCCAGAAATAATCTTGAGGCCCACTTCCTGGGAACGGAGATAGTCCAGCGTCTCAGCTGCTCCTTCTCGAATCGGGTCCAAGATCTCCAGCAAGGCCAGGGCCTGAATATCAGATGGTTTCTGTGGTTTGTGATAGTCTAGTTTTTCCTGACTGAGGGCTAAGACCAAGACACGTGACCCTCTCTCTAGGGCCTCTCTGGCTTCAGGGACTTCAGAGTCCAACAACATCTCAGGCGCACCTAAGAAAACTGTTCCTAGCCCTTCCAATTCCATAGCCCCCCACTTGCGGTCGCTTGAGAAAGGAAGATTCGAAAGCATAGGGTAGACGACCTGTCCTTGGAAACGCTGACGAATGGCTTGGGCTGTTGGATTTTTATCCTCACTATGAGCGATGTAACTAGTCAGAATGTTAGTAATAGCCTCTTCACCATAAGTTTCCGTCAGAGGAAGAACCGCCTCCACCTGCATCTTTCCTTGGGTGATGGTCCCCGTCTTGTCCAGACAGAGCATATCCACGCGCGCCAAGGTCTCGACAGAGTACATCTCCTGCACTAAAACCTTTTTCAAGCCCAGCTTGATCACCGCAGTCAAAAGCGAAGTGATGGTCAAAAGGGCGATTCCCTTGGGCAACATACCCAAAAGGGCTGTCGATGAATTTACAACGGATGACTTGAGGGGCAAACCTTTTAACATCAAGGCTTCTAGCAGGAGAGCTAGACCAAAGGGAATAATAATCTTCCCAGTAAAACCAGCTAGCTTGTCTAGCGATTTCATGATACGGGAGTTGATCGGTTTCACTGTCTTAGCTTCCAGCATGAGTTTGGAAGCATAGTTGTCTGCCCCGACATGGTGAACTTGAGCCAAAACTGCGCCACTGGCTAGGAAACTCCCTGATAAAAGCAAGGCATCCACTTCTTTTTGCACCAAATCACTCTCACCCGTCAACATAGCTTCATTTACTTCCGCAAATCCTTCCAGAACCAGAGCATCACTAGGAATCTGCTCCCCAGCAGACAAACGAATGACATCTTCTAGAACCAACTCTTCTGGATCGAGAGCGACTTCTTGACCTTCACGGATGGTTTTGACCTTTTCCTTGGTCATGAGATTGAGCTTGTCCACCATATGTTTGGCCCGTAGCTCAGTCACAATCCCAGAAAAAGCGTTAAAGCAGATAACGGCAAAGAAAACCAGATTGCTCCAAGCCTGTACAAAGGCAAGCGCTAGGGCAATAACAAAGTTTAATGCGTTAAAAAGTGTAAAAACATTTCGTTTTATGATTTGCCAAGTACTGGTACTGGCTGAAGCGGTAAAGTCATTGACCAAACCTTGAGCCTGTCTTTCCTTGACTTCTCTTTGGGTTAATCCCATAATCTTATTTTTATCCATAAATTCTATCATATCATTTTTTTTAAAAGAATTCTAATCCCATCTAAAACTGTTGGCTGATAACTGAAAAAGTTTGCCAGTAGTCTTTTGATAAGGTATAATAATAAAAGCAATACAATCGAAGGAGATCTCATGTTTTATACTTATTTGCGTGGACTAGTCATGCTGATCTTGTGGTCCATCAATGGCAATGCCCACTATCACAATACTAATAAAATCCCTAGCCGAGACGAAAACTATATCCTCGTCGCACCTCACCGTACCTGGTGGGATCCTGTTTACATGGCCTTTGCGACCAAGCCAAAACAGTTCATCTTTATGGCCAAAAAAGAGCTGTTTAACAACCGTATCTTTGGCTGGTGGATCCGTATGTGCGGCGCCTTTCCTATCGACCGGGAAAAACCTAGTGCCTCTGCCATCAAGTACCCTATCAATGTCCTCAAAAAAAGCGACCGCTCTCTCATCATGTTCCCAAGCGGGAGCCGTCACTCAAATGATGTCAAGGGTGGAGTAGCTTTGATTGCTAAGATGGCCAAAGTCCGTATCATGCCGGTTACCTACACAGGTCCTATGACCTTGAAAGGCTTGGTTAGCCGTGAACGTGTCGATATGAACTTTGGAAATCCAATCGATATCTCAGATATCAAGAAAATGAATGATAAAGGAATCGAAATGGTTGCAGACCGCATCCAAGCTGAATTCCAACGTTTAGACGAAGAAACCAAGCAATGGCACAATGATAAAAAACCAAACCCACTCTGGTGGTTTGTCCGCATCCCAGCCCTCATCCTTGCTGTGATTGTTGGTATCCTAACAATTATCTTTACCTTCATTGCAAGCTTTATCTGGAATCCAGAAAAGAAGAGAGAGGCTCTTGGTTAAAAAACACAATTATCCCTTGGCAAAAGGGCTCTATAATATCTGTAGTGGGTAAAAACCACTATGGAAATTATGGAGC